>CABSNA010000220.1 GCA_902478865.1 uncultured Collinsella sp. | reverse complement strand
ATCCGACTAACGTTTGCCAGCCGTTACCTACCGCTCGCCGAGCATCTCTTTATATAAGGCAGTCTCATGGTTAAAGCGGATACGTCCCCCTAGCTAAAGCACAGCCAGCATCGAGCAACTCATCACGTTCTTCCACCGAGAACCCCTCGGCGTAGACGCGCACCACTGGTTCGGTCCCGCTAGGACGGACCAGCAGCCACGTGTCATCCTCGAATGCCAAACGCAAGCCATCCATATGACTAACGTTTTGCGGCGCCTTGCCACAAATCGACTTGGGGTTTACGCCCGGCAGCAGGGTTCGTAACGTTTCGGCATCTTCGGCCTCAAGGCGCAAATCGCGTCGACCGTAACTCGTCTTACCAAAACTGTCCTCGAGTTGGTCGACCAGAACGCCCAAAGGCGCGTCCGTCTTTGCCATAAGCTCACACAGAATCAGACAGGCGAGGATTCCATCGCGCTCGGGCATATGCGCGGCGATGCCGATACCACCGGCTTCTTCGCCGCCCATGAGGACGCCGCCCTTCTTCATCTCTGCCGCTATATATTTGAAACCGACTGGTTTGACGGTCACGCGGCAGCCAAGCGCCTCGGCAATGCGACGCACGAGCGTCGAGCACGAAAGATTGACGACGACGCGCCCCTCCAAATTACGAAATTGAACCAAGTCGCCCAAAACAAGCGCCATGATCTGATGCGGATGTATATATCTGCCGCGCTCGTCAACCGCGCCGATGCGGTCGGCGTCGCCGTCGGTCACCAGGCCAGCGCAAGCTCCGTCCTCGATAACCGTGCGCTCGCAAGCGTCCACCCAAGGCTCAACGGGGTCGGGGCAGATATCTTCTTGGTCAGACGCCTGCCCGGCGTGAATCTCGTGCACCTCAACGCCAAGCTCGCGCAGCAAGTCGGCTAGATAGCCCTGGGCTGCGCCGCCCATGGGATCGACGACCACGCGCAGGTGCGCGGCGCGGATGGCTTCGGCATCGACAAACGATGCCACCGCCTGCATATAGTCAGGAATAATATCCGCGGTGCGATATTGCCCTTCGATCCCCATTGGCTCGGGAGCCATGGTCTCTTCGAGCTCTTCGATGACATCCTGGTTGGCGGTCGAGCCGTCACCCATGCGAATCTTGAGGCACAGATAACCCTGCGGATGATGGGACCCCGTCACCATGAGCGCGCCGCACGCCTCACCGTCATAAGCCGCCGCCCACGTAAGGGCAGGGGTCGGAACAGGTCGCGAAGCGAGCACGGCGTCCAGCCCGTGCGCTGCTAGCACGCCCGCCGCAAGCTCAGCGAACTCGCTCGCCAGGGGCCGGGTGTCGAACCCTATATATACCGTTTTGCCCGGATTGGTCTTTTGCCACAACTCGCCGACGGCATCGGCGATACGGGCAACGTTATCGGCAGTAAAGTCCTCATCGACGCGAGCGCGCCAACCGTCAGTTCCAAAATGAATTATCGCGCACACGCGCAGACACCTCACAGTGTTTTGATCATGGTACGCATGGGGTATACCCGCAACATGCACTCGGCAACCTGCCGGCACCAGCATTCACCATTTGGGCAAATGCTGCCGAGGACATGCAGGCAATAAAAAAACCGCCCCGTATGGAGCGGTTTTACCCTTTATATATCGAGCGCCTCGGCCATCGCTGCCGTAGTGATTGCCGTGGTTCCACAACAACTGCCCACCATTGCGGCGCCGGCATGTCTCCATTCGATGCATGCGCGCGCGAAAGCTTCGGGGTTCTCGTGCCATACGGGGCCATCCTGAGTCTGGACCGGATCGCCTACGTTGGGACGCACCGTGACGGGAGTAGTCGCCGATGCAACCATCCTGGGCACCGCCGCGTTCGCGGCCGCAAGCGAACAGCAATTAACACCAACCGAGTTTGCGCCGTGTTTTTCGGCGTACAAAACGGCTGCCTCGATGTTGAGGCCATCGCCCAACAGGTCGCCTTTATCGTCAACGACAAAACTCACCAGAACAGGCATGCCGTCGGCGGCATCTCGAGCGCCGGCAAGCATGGGCTGCAAATTACGGATAGACGTCACCGTCTCGATCAGCAGACCGTCAACACCAGCATTGAGCAAGGCGTGCGCCTGTTCGCGCGCAATGCCTCGGATTTCACGATACTCGGCAGAGTCCTCGGCAAACCATTCAATACCGATCGGGCCCATCGAGCCCAGCAGCAGCTGAGGGTGCGCCTGGCGGGCATCGTCGACGGCCCCGCGATTGACCTCCGCCACGGACGGCGCAATCTGGTCGTGCTTGAGGGCATAGCTCGATGCCTGAAAGGTGTTGGTAATGAGCACCTGTGCGCCGGCGGCGACATACAAGCGATGGATACGAGAAACGGTCTGCGGCTCTGCCAGATTCCAAAACGCCGGTGGAATGTCAGCGGCATCGTACTCACTCAACAGAACACTGCCCATGGGGCCCTGCGCCAACAAGGTCTCGCTCGACAAGCGGCGCGTAAGTTCCTCGGCACCAAAGCGGTTGTAATAACTCGTATCCATATATATCCCGCTATTCCTCGACGCTGATTCCCTGCTTTTCGAGATAGGCGAGCCAGCGGCTCATCGTGTCCTCGGATAGCGCATGCTCCATCATGCAGGCCTCGGAATCGGCTCGCTCAAATTCGACACCGAGCTCCTGAACCAAAAACGTGCGGATGAGGCGATGACGGTACCAGATAGCCGTGCCAACCTCGCGGCCGCGATCGGTCAGGATCACCTTGCCGTAGTGCGATTGCTCGACAAGCTCGGATGCCTTGAGCGCCGAAACCGCTTTATTGACCGATGCCTTGGAGACGCCAAGGCGCTGCGCGATGTCGACCGATCGCACGCCGTTGGTTTCCCCCTCTTCGCTTTCAATGCGAACCATGCACTCCAAGTAGTCTTCGTTCGCAACCGTCAGATGTAGTTCGCGCGAGCTATTTGTCGTATCCATGATCTTCCGTCCCTTCTGCATTCAATGGCTGATTCTACCCCATCCAAGCGTCGTGGTATGCCGTGGCATACCGTGCTAGAGTTCTTGTTGCACACGACGACCAAGATTGGAGCGGTCTTTATGGAAAACA
>CABSNA010000219.1 GCA_902478865.1 uncultured Collinsella sp. | reverse complement strand
CCTCGCTCACTTCCATTGCGGTGCCAAGGGCCAAGATATCGCTTGGCAGGATGGCTTTGCCTTTAAACGTTATGACGAAGTGCTCGGCAATGCCAAGGATGCAGCAGACGACGGGCACGAGAGCCATGACGCCTCCATGACGCTGTCCCAGCAAATAAAGGGAGAGCAGAACCGTCGCGAGCAGCCCGACGGAAAACCCGAATGAGTTGGCGGGAATGCGATAGAACGTTTCGTTGCAGGCAATTTCGAGTGAAACGAACGAGAGCGCTGAAACAGCGGCGATGACAAGGATGTCACGGCAAATACAGGCAACCGTTCCCGTCGCAAGGTCGGTTTGGTCGATAAGTCCCGAAATCAAGGGCTCGACAAGAAGCATGACGGCGGCAGCACCGAGCGCCGAATAAGAAAGGACCCATAGGGAGCTGCCCTCATTTACGAGCAATTGATTCGTAACCCATGCAGCTACCACGCCGAGCGGGATGAGGAGCGTCGCGCACCAAAAGACGCGGGCAATGGGTGGCTTTTCGTTGCGTTTGATTGAAAAATACACGCGCACGACGACGGTGGCCACGATAAGGACGGCGATGAATATGGGCAGATTGGCCATGTCGCTCGAAGTGATTTCAAGGGGGATATCTTCGGTCATGGACGTTCCTCTGGTACAGCAAATTAAGTTCAGCATTAGATTACTGTAACCTTTCCACGTCATTTCGAGAAACAAAGCGCCCGATACGCAAAGCTAAAGGTCTGCGAATCTTGTATTACGAACATCTGTGCGCGTCGAGTGCGCTAAACTCATCGGCAGTATGATTCGATGCAATAGGAGGCAAGGAGCTTCCATGTCTGATTCTTCTATCGTTATTCGCGGCGCTCGTGAGCACAACCTCCGTGATATCGATGTTTCCATTCCGCGTGACCAACTCGTGGTCATTACCGGTCTTTCTGGCTCGGGCAAGAGTTCGCTGGCATTCGACACTATCTATGCCGAGGGCCAGCGTCGATACGTCGAGAGCCTTTCGAGTTATGCGCGCCAGTTCTTGGGCCAGATGGACAAACCCGACTTGGATTCAATCGACGGCCTTTCGCCGGCTGTCTCAATTGATCAAAAGACGACATCCAAGAACCCGCGCTCGACGGTGGGCACCGTAACCGAGATTTATGACTACCTGCGACTGCTGTTTGCTCGCGTCGGTACGCCGCACTGCCCCGAGTGCGGTCGGGTTATCGAGCGCCAAACCACCGACCAGGTCGCCGATAAGGTCCTGGCGGCGGGAGAGGGTCGTCGTGCGTTTGTGCTGGCACCGGTGGTGCGCGGGCGAAAAGGCGAGTACACCAAACTGTTTGAGGACCTTCGCGCCGAGGGCTTTAGCCGCGTGCGTGTCGACGGCGAGGTTCGCTCGCTTGATGACTCTATCGATTTGGATAAGAAATTCAAACACGATATCGAGGTCGTGGTCGACCGCATCGTGATTCGCGAGAACTCGCTGGGCCGTATTGCCGAGTCCGTTGAACAGGCGACTGCGCTGGCGCACGGCAATGTGAACGTATACTTGCTGCCCGACCGCGACGCTCCCGAGGGGACCGAAGGCGAGTTGCTGGAGTATTCGCTGGCGTTAGCGTGCCCGGAGCATGGGCACTCCATCGATGACCTGCAGCCGCGTGATTTCTCGTTCAACGCGCCTTATGGCGCGTGCCCCGAGTGCGATGGCCTGGGCTTTAAGAAGACGGTCGATGCCGAGGCCCTAATCGAAGACCCCTCGAAGTCGATCGCCGACGGGGTTTTTGGCAGCCTGTTTGGCAACTCTAACTACTATCCGCAGATTTTCGCTGCGGTCTGCAAACACTTTAAGGTGAGCGTCGATACGCCGTGGGAGGATCTGCCTCCGCGGGTGCGTCGCGCGTTTTTAGACGGCATGGGCGACCAGAAGATTTCGGTCGACTATCAAAAGCTCGATGGGCGCCGTAGCCAGTGGGACACCAAGTTCTCGGGCGTGCGCAATATCCTGTACGAGCGCTATACCGAGACGACGAATGAGAACACCAAGGCGCGCTTGGAGAAGTACATCCGCGAGGAGCCGTGCTCGAGTTGCCATGGTGCTCGTCTGCGCCCCGAGATGCTCGCCGTTACCGTAGGCGGTAAGTCCATTTACGAGGTCTGCTGCCTATCGTGCCGCGAGTCGCTCGAGTTTTTTGAGGGCTTGGAGCTTACCGAGCGCCAACAATTTATCGGCGGGCGCATCGTTAAGGAAATTCTGGAGCGCCTGCGCTTTCTGGTCGATGTTGGACTCGACTATCTGACCCTCGACCGTGCCTCGGCGACGCTTTCCGGAGGCGAGGCCCAGCGCATTCGCCTGGCAACGCAGATCGGCGCCGGCCTCATGGGTGTCCTGTACATTTTGGACGAGCCATCGATCGGCCTCCATCAGCGCGATAACGAGCGCCTGATCAAGACGCTTGAGCGCCTACGCGATATCGGCAATACCGTCATCGTCGTCGAGCATGATGAGGATACGATTCGTGCTGCCGACTATGTGATCGACATGGGCCCCGGTGCGGGCGTGAACGGCGGACACGTGGTCGCCGCGGGAACGCCTGCCGATATCATGGCGTGCCCCGATTCGATGACGGGTGCCTACCTGACCGGCAAGCGAATGATTCGGGTTCCCGATGAACGCCGCAAGCCCGGTCGCGGCTGCCTTAAGATCACGGGCGCCCGCGCCAACAACCTCAAAAACGTTACCGCCAAGATCGAGTTTGGTACGCTTACGGTTGTTACCGGCGTGTCGGGATCGGGCAAGAGCTCCCTGGTTACCGACACCATTGCGCCTGCCCTTACGAATGCCATTCACCGTTCGACGCGCCCTGTGGGCCCGTACAAAAAGCTCGAGGGTATCGAGTGCATCGATAAGGTGATCGACATTGACCAGTCGCCGATCGGCCGTACACCGCGTTCCAATCCCGCTACGTACATTGGCCTGTGGGATGATCTGCGCGCGCTGTTTGCGAGCACACCGGAGTCGAAGGCACGCGGCTACTCGCCGGGACGTTTCTCCTTCAACGTGAGTGGCGGGCGCTGTGAGGCGTGCAAGGGCGACGGACAGATCAAGATCGAGA
>CABSNA010000218.1 GCA_902478865.1 uncultured Collinsella sp. | reverse complement strand
ACGCCCTCGTTAGCCAGAGCCGTGAGTTGCTCGCGCATGCCGACCTCGTTGTCGTTGAACCACCAGGCGGAGCCGTTCTGGATCTTACCGGCGGTCGGAGCCTCCTGGAAGCAGCCCATGACGGTATCGATCATGGTGTTATCGATGGGGTTCAGGCTGTACAGGATGGTCTTGGGCAGGCCGCAGGTCTCCTGGATGGAGTTGAGGAAATCGGCGAGCTGGTCGGACGGCGTGTAGTTGGAGATGCAGTCGTAGCCGGTGTCGGGACCGAGCTTGGCGAACATGGCGCGGTTGTTGTCGCGCTTGCAGCCAAAGTGCAGCTGCATGGCCCAGCCCAGACGGACATACTCGCCGGCAACGAACTGCATAAAGGCAGTCTTGTACTTGAGGACCTCTTCCTCGGTAAGCGGCTCGGCAGCCAGACCCTTGGCAAAGATAGCCTCGATCTCGTCGGCGGTAGCCGGGACGTACATAACGTAGTCGAGTGCGTGGTCGGAGGCGCGGCAGCCCAGCTCGTGAGCAACGTCGTAGCGCTTGGAAATGGCAGCCTTCATGCCCTCAAAGTCGCTGACCTCAACGCCGGCAACCTCGGAAAGGTGCTTGCAGTAGTCGGCAAACTCCTGGCCGCGCTCGATGCGCAAAGCGGCATCGGGGCGCATGGCGGGAACGACCTGAACGTCAAAGCTGTCGTCGGCGGCAATCTTCTTGTGCCACTCAAAGCTGTCGGCGGGGTCGTCGGTAGTGCAGATCATGCGGACGTTGGACTGCTTGATCAGGTTACGGCAGGTAAAGCTAGCCTCAGCGAGCTTGGCGTTGGCAAGGTCCCAGACCTCCTGGGCAGTCTTGCCGTTGAGGACGCCCTCGTAGCCAAAGTAGCGCTTAAGCTCCAGGTGGCTCCACTCAAAGACGGGGTTGCCAACGCAGCGACCCAGGGTCTCGGCCCACTTTTGGAACTTCTCGCGAGCAGGGGCGTCGCCAGTGATAAAACGCTCGTCGACGCCGTTGGCACGCATCAGGCGCCACTTGTAGTGGTCGCCGCCCAGCCAAACCTCGGTGATGTTCTCGAAACGCTTGTCCTCCCAAATCTCCTTAGGAGAAATGTGGCAGTGATAGTCGACGATGGGCATGCCCTCGGCAAAGTTGTGGAACAGCTCCTCGCCGGTCTTGGTGCTCAGCAGGAAATCCTGATCGTCCATAAAGTTTTTCATCAAACAGCCCCTTTGCTGGCAAGGCGGGCGCACGGCGCGCTCGTTATCCTTTAGGTGAACGTTCACTATACTAATCCATTGCACCTCAAAAGGTGAACGTTCACCTAACCACCACGGGGTGAACGGTAGATTTTGCCCGTTCAACGGTTGCTGGGGATGTGACTTGCATGTATTGCGGACTGGTTGGCGTCCCCGAACACCGAACTTGAGCGCTTTTGCTCAGGTGGGTCATGTCCCGACGTACATTTTTGGGAGTATTCAGCATTGGAGCGCGCCGTGCGCCATCCTCAGCGTCCTATTTGGAACGCAGATAGCGCCCGATCGGCATAAAAAGTGCCCCCGATGGCAAATTACGCCATCGGGGGCACTTAAAACAGTCGTTCTGCACCTCATTCAGGGCATGCCAATGCTGAATACTCCCAAAAATGCACGTCGCAAGAGGGGGTACCTGCTCAATCGGCTAAATACCCGCAAGTTCGCAGTAGCGGTCGACATTGCTGGCAAATACCATCTCGACAGCACCCTTCTGGACGGGCACCGTCGGGGTCCTTCCCCACAGCAGATAATCGCCCAGCGTCTTAGCGCCGCGATACGCCAGGCTCGTCGGGTCCTTATAGACAATATTGGTAAAGATACCGCGGCGCAAGGCCAGAGCACTTTCGGGAAACAGGTCGTTGCCGATCACCATGACCTGACCGGCCTTGCCGGTCGAGACGAGCGCGTCGGCAACCACTTCGGAACCAACGGCAAAAACGCTACAGATAAGTTCGGGGGCGTCCGGCGCACTCAAGCGCTTTTCGAGCTCATGCTCGAGTTGTTTGACTTGCGCATGGGCACCTGCAAGATCCTCAACCTGCCATGGAATATCTCGTTCGCGCAGGTAATTGTGGAAGGCGCGGGCGGTTAGATAGTGTGAATCGGTATATGGGTCGCCCGTCAAAAGGAGCACGCGGGCGTCGGCCCCAGAAGCATGGACCAGGTTTGCCGCCTGCTCGGCCATAAGGCTGCCTGCCGTCGAATAATCGGCCAAGCTCGCACCCAAACGATTCAAATGCGGACGGTCGCCGTCGACAAGCTCAATCGTCACGCCCGCCTCGGCGATCTGCCCCAAAAGCTCAGTCGCACGATCGTCGCCCGGCGCATAGGCGAGCAAGCCATCAATCTTCTCGCCCACCTGCAGACGCTCGTCGATTTGCTCGAGCGCATCAGCGTAGCCGCCCACGCCAAATTCAACGCGCTCAACCGTAATGCCCCGGTCGATGACCTCCTGTTCAAAGCGATTGCAGCCTTCCCACAGGTAACGGAAAAAGTACGCTCCCTCGCGCGATGCGCGGGGCAGGCAAAACACCAGATTGATATCCTTGCGGCGCAGGCTTGAGGCACTTGTGTTGCGGTGATAGCCCATGGCCTCGGCCTTGGCGTTCACCTTGGCGCGCACGGATTCGCTCACGCCGGCCTTTCCCGTCAGGGCCTTGTGCACGGTATTGATGGAAACGCCAAGCTCGGCGGCTATGTCCTTCATGGTTACGCGAGCGCTCATGCGGTTACTCCGTTATAGATAAGTTGCCAATTAATAGTCCAGTTAACGATACCCCAAAAATACTCTTCGACTCGCCGTGCTCTCCCTCAAATGCACAAAGCGCCCCGCGAACGGATGCCCGCGGAGCGCTTGGATGTCCGGACCTTATTTGATACCGCGACCCAAGTCTTCGGCGATTTTGTCTACGCCCTTAAGTGCAGCGCACGTCTTTTTGTTGGAACAATGCCCCGTGCAAACGCCACCCTGAGCGCAGTCGGCGCAGGTGCCCTTGCGGTAGATGCGCACGCATACCGCGACAAACGCAATACCGATAACAGCCAGTACAACAATATCGATAGGTGCCATAGCAAGCCTCCTCTAGTTAACCACCACTTACTTTACCC
>CABSNA010000217.1 GCA_902478865.1 uncultured Collinsella sp. | reverse complement strand
TTACGCGCGAAAGCGGCAGCGCCAGATTCACGCGAATGTGGCAGGGCCCGTGGAACGGGCGGCCGTCCTGATATCCCACGCCCACGCGCGCCCCCTCGTCGAGCAGCCACTGAATATCGCGGCCATGCTCGCGACACCACTCGGTGCAGTCCAGAAACACCATGTACGTGCCCTGCGGACGCGAATAGGACACGCCCTCAAAATGCTCGTGCACGTAATTGCAGAAGTACTCGATATTGCCGGCAAGCACCTGATTGAGCTCGTCCACCCACTCATAGCCCTGCGGCTGGTAGGCACCGATAAGCGCATGCATGGAGAGGACGTTCATCTCGTTGTAGTGGGTCTTGTTGGACACGGCGCAGATGCGGTCACGCAGCGTCTCGTTGTAGACAATGTGGTAGCTGCCGACAAGGCCCGCCAGGTTAAACGTCTTGCTCGGCGCATAGAGGGCAACCGTGCGCATGCGGGCATCCTCGCTCACCGACTGCGTCGGGATGTGCTTGTGCCCCGGCAGGATGATATCGGACCAAATCTCGTCCGAAATCACCACGCAATCGTGCTGGCGATAGATGTCCATGGCGCGCTCGATTTCGTCGCGCTCCCATACGCGGCCGCAGGGATTGTGCGGCGAGCAGAACACCGCGGCATGGATGTGGTTTTGGGCGAGTTTGCACTCCATGTCCTCAAAGTCCATGCGCCACACGCCCCGGTTGTCGAGTTTAAGCGGGCTGTGGACAATGCGATAGCCCGCGGCCTCGATGGACTTGGTAAAGCCGATGTAGGTGGGGCTGTGGACCAGCACCGCATCGCCCGGCTGGACATACGCGCGCAGCGTCGACACGACGCCGCCCAGCACGCCGTTTTCGTAGCCGATATGTTCAGGGCTCAAACCTTCGACGCCATTGCGGCGGTTCTGCCATTCGATGATGCGGTCGAAGTACTCGGGGCGCGGGTTAAAGTAGCCAAACATGGGGTGCTGGGCACGCTGAATGATGTGCTCCTGGACCGTGGGCACCGTGGCGAAGTTCATGTCGGCCACCCACATGGGAATGCGGTCGAAGCCCTCGTCGGGTGCATTCGGAGCCATACCGGGGATCTCACCCCAAGAGTCAACGGCGATGGAGTCCATGCCGTGGCGGTCGATAAGCGAGCTAAAGTCGTATTTCATGCTGAACTCCCGTGCAAAGTGATTGTTTTGGTAGGCGTTATTGTCCACCAGCACGGGCGATTTTGGCATGGGGTTTGGCGCTTAATTTGACGGGTGCGGACGAATGGCTGGTTAGTCTTGCGCGTCGTTGACGGCGACCACGGTTAGCTGGGTTTTATCGACCGTAAAAGATATGTCGAGCCCGGCAAAGGCCAGGTGATAGACGCGGTTTGGCTCGTACTTGCTGCCTGCGCGGCGCGGGTCTTGGCGAAGGACCTCGACCAAGCCGGGGAGCTTTGCGGGCGAGACCATATCCTGCAGCGCCTGCGGAAACTCAACATCGAGCTCTTGCCACGGAGCATCCTCAATCCAGCCGCCCGTTGCATCCGGGTGGCAGTCCGCAAACGGAATGTAGGGCTTAATGTCGTAGATGGGCGTGCCGTCGCGCAGGTCGGCCCCCAACACATGGATGATGGGACCATCGTCGGTAAGCTCCACGCGGTCGAGCTTGACGCAGGTGAGCCCAATGGGATTAGGGCGAAACGGACTGCGCGTGGCAAACACACCCACGCGCTCGGCTCCGCCCAGACGCGGCGGGCGCACGGTTTTCGACCATTTTGCGTTGGTTCCGGACCTGTCCCGCGTCTTGGCATCGGCGGCTATGTCCTTAGCCGTGCCGCCGGGTGTGCCGTTTTCAAAACGCCACAGCAGCCATAGGTGAGAGAAGGAGTCCAGACCCTCAACCGCTGCATTGGAGGCAAATTCCGGCTCAAAAACGATGCGTCCCTGCAGATGAGGAGCCAAAAAGCTGTTGCGTGGAATGCCGAACTTCTGCGGCAGGTCGGTATGTATGTGTGCAATAGGTTCCATGCCGGTCATTGTACGGCATGGAGGCGTGGGGCGTTGCGCGCAATTCTTCGCCGCGGACTCCTGTCGTGCAACCAACGGTTGCTTGGAAGGGCGCCTGCCGCCGCGTATGCTTAAGCCATCAACCAGCAGAAAGGAGCCGCTATGGCCTTTGCAGAAAAGCTCATTGCCATCCGTCGCGCCCATCACCTTACCCAAGAGCAGCTCGCCGCCAAGCTCTTTGTCACGCGCCAAGCCGTCAGCCGTTGGGAGCGCGACGAGGTCACCCCGGGCATCGACATGATGAAGCTCATCGCCACCGTAACCGGCGAGCCCCTGTCTCACCTGCTCGAAATGCCCGAGCACTATTGCCAGAGCTGCGGCATGATACTCACGCCCGACGACTGCGGCACCGATGCTGCGGGCACCGCGACCGATCATTACTGCAAGTGGTGCTACGACCACGGCAAGTACACCTACGACACCACCATGGAGGCAATGATCGAGGATTGTGCCCCGCGCCTGGCACAAAACACCGGCATGTCGCTCGACGAAGCCGTCTCGCTCATGGGCGCCGTCCTGCCGCAACTGGAGCGCTGGCGCGCCGTGCAAGAAAACGAAGAGCGCTACGGTGCCGAGGCGCGGGCGCGCTATGGCGATGAGGCTATCGATGCAGCAAACGAAGCGCTGCTGGACATGGACCCCGAGACATGGAACGACATGAAGGAACTTGAATGCGCTATTCTGGGCCAGCTCTCGATTGCCATAGGCATTGGCGACCCAGAGAGCAACGAGGCTCGTAAGCTTGTCGCGATGCATCGTCGATGGATTGGCCTTAATTGGGGACACGAGCCCCAGAACGAAGCGTATCTGGGCCTCGCCCACGGCTATCTTGCCGACCAGCGCTTTGTTGACTACTACGACAAGCCCTGCGGCACCGGAGCCACGGCGTTTTTGGTCCAGGCCATCGAGTCGTCGTTGACGCGCGCATAGACCGCGGCGGCTTTGGGTATTTCAATCAAAACCGCAACCGATTGGAGACCTATGACTACTGATCACGAGCTCGTGCTCTACGTTATGACCGGCTGCCCGTATTGCATAAAGGTCAAGCGCTTTCTGGCCGATAACGGCGTGACCATTCCCGA
>CABSNA010000216.1 GCA_902478865.1 uncultured Collinsella sp. | reverse complement strand
ATCTGTGCAAGCTTTCGCCGAGCTTTGTCTCGGTCACCTGCTCGGCCGGCGGCTCTGGCAACGGCGCCACCACCGCCCCCATCGCGCAAATGATTACGAGCGAATTCAATACGCCCTCGGTGGCGCACCTCACCTGCGTGGGCCGCTCGCACGCCGATATCGCCGCCAAGATCGACGAATACCGCTCCGCCGGCGTAGAAAACATCCTGGCCCTGCGCGGTGATCTGCCCGCTGGCGCGACCGAGGATGACAAGCCCGCCTCGGACTACGCCTACGCCCGCGAGCTCATCCCCGAGCTTGTCGACGCCGGCTTTTGTGTGGGCGCCGCGGCCTACCCCGAGGGCCACATTGCCTGTGAGGACCTCAACGCTTCGGTCGAATACCTCAAGCAAAAACAGGACGCCGGCGCGAGCTTCTTTGTGACGCAGCTCTTCTTTGACAACGAGTGCTTCTACCGTTTCCGCGAGCTTGCCAACAAGGCAGGTATCACCGTGCCCATTACCGCGGGCATCATGCCGTTTATGGGCAAGTCGCAAATCAGCCGCATGGTCTTTATGTGCGGCGCGTCGCTGCCCTCCCCCGTCATCAAGATTCTCGCCAAGTACGAGAACGACCCCGAGAGCCTGCAGGCAGCCGGTGTAGATTATGCCGCCCGTCAGCTTTGCGACCTTAAGGAGCACGGCGCCGACGGTCTGCACCTGTACACTATGAATCGTCCTGCAATCGCCGCAACCATTATGGAGCGCCTGGGGTAATGGAAAAACCGCACATCGATACAACCGCTGTCGAAGTGCCGGCCGACCTTGCGTCGCCGGCGCTTTATCGTATCGATGATGCCCACCATCCCCGCGTCGATCGTGCCGAGATGCTGCGCTATCTGGGCTACAGCGGTCAGCAAATTGAGCCCGAGCTGTCGCAGCGTATTGAGCTTGTCGTTGAGCGTCTGGAGCTGGACATTGAACCCCGTGGCGTGCGACGCGTGTTTGCCGTCGATGCCACGGGCGTGGACGAGCAGGGCGAGCCCTGCATCCGCTTGGTCGGCACCAACGTTGATCTGCGGGGTCGCGATATCTATCGACATCTCAAAGACGCCCGATTTGCCGCGCTCATGGCATGCACTCTCGGCATGGACGCCGAGCGTCGCCTGCGTACCACGGGAGCCCAGCAGCCCCTGGAGGGAGCCGTGCTCGACGCCGCATGCTCTGCCTATGTAGAAGCCGCCGTCGAGCAGATGGACCAGCAGGTTAAGGCTGCGGCCGCCGCACACGGACTCGCCGGTAACTGGCGCTTCAGTCCCGGCTACGGCGACTGCCCGCTTACGGCACAGCGCTCAATCGTGGACGCGCTCAACGCCACGCGGCTCATCGGGCTTACCGTCACGCCCACCAGCCTGCTCATGCCCACCAAGAGCGTGACCGCGGTGATCGGTCTGTTCGACGGCGAGGTCCACGACGCGCAGAGCCGCCCCACCTGCAATATCTGCCGCATGCGCGAGCACTGTCGCTTCCGCGCCGCCCACACCACCTGCTATTCCAGCCATTAGGAGCCCTCGATGTTTACTCCGCTTATCACTCATGATTCTGACGGCACTGCATTGGCGGCACCCGTTGATGCCGCACGTCGCAACGGTGCCACGTACAAGACGCGCACGATCGACGATCTGCGCATTAAGGACGATCGCCTGCGTGCGGCCATCGAGGGCACGGGGCATCTGCTGTTCGACGGCGGCATGGGCACCATGCTGCAGGCGGCCGGCATGAAGGCCGGAGCCCTGCCCGAGCTGCTCAACTTTGAGGAGCCCCAGGTCATTACCGACATTCAGCGACAGTACGTCGAGGCCGGCTGCGACGTGATCACCGCCAACACCTTTGGCGCCAACGCCCACAAGCTCGACGGTACCGCCACCGTGGCAGATGTCTTTGCCGCCGCTGTCGCCTGCGCCCGCGCAGCCGGTGCCCACTACGTCGCCGGCGATATCGGCCCCATCGGCGCGCTGCTGCGCCCCTTGGGTACCCTCAGCTTCGACGAGGCCTACGACCTCTTTGCCGAGGAGGTGCGCTCTGGCGTCGCCGCGGGTGTGGACCTCTTTATTATCGAGACTATGACCGACCTTGCCGAGATCAAGGCGGCAGTCCTCGCCTGCCGCGAGAATTCCGACTTGCCCGTCTTTGCCACCATGACCTTTGAGGAAGACGGACGCACCTTCTTGGGCACGAGCCCCGAGGTCGCCGCCATCACCCTCGACGCCATCGGCGCCGACGTTTTGGGCATCAACTGCAGCCAGGGCCCGGCCGAGCTCCGAGGACTCGCCGCGCGTATGCTCACCGTTACGGACAAGCCCATCATGGTGCAGGCCAACGCTGGACTGCCCCGCGTGGACGACGACGGCAACACCGTCTTTGATATCCAAGCCCCCGAATACGCCGAGGCCGTCGCCGGCATGATCGCCGACGGCGTGAGCGTCGTGGGCGGTTGCTGCGGTACCACGCCCACGCACATGGCAGCGCTGCGCACGCTTATCGATAACCACACGCCCAGTCCGCGCCACCGCAAGCCCAGCATGTCGGTCACAAGCGCCCAGACCGTGGTGGACCTTCCCTGCGACGGCCACAAGATCGCCGTCATCGGCGAGCGCATCAATCCCACCGGCAAAAAGCGCCTGCAGCAGGCCCTGCGCGACGGCGACCTGGACTACGTCGTAAGCCAGGGCATCAGCCAGCAAGAGCAGGGTGCCGATATCCTGGACGTCAACGTCGGCC
Source organism: uncultured Collinsella sp. (assembly GCA_902478865.1). Lineage (GTDB taxonomy): Bacteria > Actinomycetota > Coriobacteriia > Coriobacteriales > Coriobacteriaceae > Collinsella. Next base: position 385 of record CABSNA010000216.1, on the reverse strand, counting down.
TGCCCGAGATCGACGAGGTCAAGATCATCCAGCAGGCGACCGAGCAGCTCCAAGGCTCCACGCTGTTGCCGCTGCAGATCGACTCCACCGATCCCGCCGCCGTCGAGGCCGCCGTACGCCGCTACGCCGGCAAGCCCATCATCAACTCGGTCAACGGCAAGCAACAGATCATGGATGAGATCTTTCCGTTGGTTGCCCACTACGGCACCAACGTCGTCGGCCTTACGCTCGACGAAGGCGGCATCCCCGATACCGCCGAGGCCCGCTTCGCCATCGCCGAGCGCATCGTGGCCGAGGCCGCCCGCTACGGCATCGGCCCGGACCGCATCCTCATCGACTGCCTGGTCATGACCGCCTCGACCAATCAACGCCAGGCCGAGCAGAT
>CABSNA010000215.1 GCA_902478865.1 uncultured Collinsella sp. | reverse complement strand
CGTTTGATTTCTTCGCTCAAGGAGGATGCGCATGCCGTGCACAACGATTTTGGTTGGTAAGAACGCGAGCTACGACGGGTCGACGTTGGTTGCCCGCAACGAGGACTCGTCCAACGGGGTGTTTGAGCCCAAGCGTATGCGCGTGGTGCATCCCGACGAGCAGCCGCGCGTCTACACGAGCGTCCTGAGTCACCTGACCGTTGAACTGCCCGATAACCCCATGCGCTACACGAGCGTCCCCGATGTTGTCCCGGGCCACGGCATCTGGGCCGAGGCCGGTTTCAACGAGCTCAATGTGGGCATGTCCGCAACCGAGACGCTCACCACCAACGAGCGCGTTCGCGGCGCCGACCCGCTCGTCGACTACGTGCCCGCCAAGGGCAACGAGGACGAGGACGGCTATGTTCCGGCGCAGCCCGGCGGTCTGGGCGAGGAGGACATGGTGACCCTGGTGCTGCCATATGCCAAATCCGCCCGCGACGGCGTACGCATTCTGGGTGACCTGCTCGAGCGTTATGGCACCTACGAGAACAACGGCATCGCCTTTAGCGACGTGGACGAGATCTGGTGGCTCGAGACCATCGGCGGTCACCACTGGATCGCCAAGCGCGTGCCTGACGACGCCTATGTGACCATGCCCAACCAGCTGGGTATCGACAGCTTTGACCTGGATGACGCCGAGGGCGCCCAGGCCGATCACATGTGCTCCGCCGACCTGCGCGCTTGGATGGCCGAGTGGCATCTGGACTTGACGCTGGGCGTTGAGGGCGACGGTCCGGCCGCGGTCTTTAACCCGCGCGAGGCCTTTGGCTCGCACAGCGACAGCGACCACGTTTACAACACGCCGCGCGCCTGGTATATGCAGCGCTGCCTTAACCCCAGCGATGTGTGGGACGGTCCCGAGGCCGACTACACGCCCGAGAGCGACGATATTCCCTGGAGCCGCGTGCCCGAGCGCAAGGTGACCATCGAGGACATCAAGTACGTACTCTCGAGCCACTACCAGGGCACGGAGTACGACTGCTACGGCAGCAAGGGCACGCCCGCCACGCGTGGCGCCTATCGCCCCATCGGCATCAACCGCAACAGCCAGCTCGCTGTGCTGCAGCTGCGCCCCTATGCGCATCCGGCCTACCGCGCCGTGCAGTGGATGGCCTTTGGCTCCAACTCGTTTAACGCGCTGGTTCCGCTGTACGCCAACGTCGAGACCATGCCCGAGTACTTTGCCGACACGCAGGCTCGCGTGACGTCCGAAAACTTCTACTGGGCCAACCGCCTGATCGGCGCGCTGGCCGACGTCCGCTTCCATGAGTGCGGCCGCGCAGTCGAGGATTATCAGGAGAAGGTCGGCGGCATGGGCCACAAGCAGATTCATGACGTCGACGCTGCCGTAGCCGTTCTGCCCGAGGCCGAGGTGCCTGCCGAGCTTGCACGCGCCAACGAGGAGTTTGCCGAGCTCGTGCGCGTGGAGACCGATGCCCTGTTGGGCAAGGTGCTCTACACCACGAGCTGCGCCATGAAGAACTCTTTCGCGATGAACGACAACGTGAGATAGGGATTTCCCGTCGATCGAATAGCGCTTAAACGCTTTGTCGCTTTCACTCAATCTTGGGTACAAGAACGCCAATGCAGTTGTTTGTGATTGGAGACAACCATGGTTATGAAACTCGATCAGCTTGTTAACGGCGCCATCAACGTGGGCTTCGGCGCCGCCGCCGTTGCCGTCGAGGGCAGCAAGAAGGTTCTCGACGACCTTAACACCAAGGGCGAGCAGGTGCGCAAGGACGCAGGCGCCCCCGGTATCGCCCGCAGTGTGTCCGACATGTTCGAACAGGCCGGCGGTACCATCTCCGATCTGACCGAGCGCTTGGGCATGCAGGGCGAGACCGCGGCCCAGCGCGTGCTCGACGAGCTCATTCTGGCTCGCGTCCGCGTCATGACAGCCCCCGAGCGCACGGCCTTCCTGGCCCATGTGCGCGACATCGTCGATTCGGTCGAGGACAACGTGACCTCGGTGCCCGTCGAGTCCGTTGAGCCCGACGATGCGAAGGATACCGAAGAGGCCGAGTAGCAGCGCAGATGGCAGATTCCACCACCGATTACAACAATCTAGACCCCTTGGGTGACGAGGCGGCGGTTGTCGATGAGGTCGATGCCGCCGTCTCGGGCGCTCGCAAGAAGCCGCGCGCTGTCGATATGGTCCCCGAGGAGCCCGACGCGATGGCGCCGGATGAAGAATACCAGCTCACGCCGGCGGGTCGCCGCGAGCGCATCGGGCAGATTGTTCGCCTGGTCAAAAAGTACCGCGTGTGGGATAACCTCACGCCGGTTCGTTTGCGCCGCCTGCTCGAGGAACTCGGCCCCATGTTCGTCAAGATGGGGCAGATTCTGGCCAACCGGTCCGAGATTCTGCCGCAACGCTTTTGCGACGAGCTGCGTCGTCTGCGGTCCGACGTGGAGCCGGTGCCGTACGAGGTCGTACTCAGTTGTCTGGAAGAAGAATACGGCCTGCGCCTGGGAGAGATGTTCGATGCGATCGACCCCAATCCGCTTGGTAGCGCATCGCTCGCGCAGGTGCACCGCGCTCGTCTGGTGACGGGCGAGGACGTGGCCGTCAAGGTGCAGCGCCCCGGTGCGCAGCAGGTTATGGCACAGGACATCGATATCATCCGCTCGGTGGTGCGTATCGTTTCCAAGTTCGTCAACACCGATCAATTCGTTGACCTGCACGGCGTAGTCGAGGAGCTGTGGACCTCGTTTCGCGAGGAGACCAACTTTTTGGCCGAGGCCAAAAACCTCAACGACTTCTACGAGTTCCATAAGAGCGTTCATGGCGTGACGTGCCCTAAATCCTATCTGGACCTGTGCACCGAGCACGTGGTGGTTATGGACTACGTCGACGGCATTTCGATCGCCGATCCTGAACGCTTGGTGGCCGAGGGCTATGACTTGGAAAAGATCGGTACCGCAATCGTCGAGGATTACTCGACGCAGGTGCTCGATGACGGCTTTTTCCATGCCGACCCGCATGCGGGAAACATTATTCTCAAGGACGGCATCGTTTACTTTATCGACTTGGGCATGGTCGGACGCATGTCGAGTCACGATCGCGGTATCGTCAAGGACATGATTTTCGCCGTGGCCGAGGGTGACGTGCCCAAGCTCAAGG
>CABSNA010000214.1 GCA_902478865.1 uncultured Collinsella sp. | reverse complement strand
TCGTCAGCAAGATCGCCGGCGATCGAGGCGTCGGAATCGACCAGATCGTAGTCGTCCTTCTCGTCAAACTCCTGAACCAGCGTCAGGCTGCCCGTGGCAACCTTAAAGGCCTCGCGACCCTCGACGTCGATCTGCAGGTCGTGATAGCGCTGATGCGTCTCATAGTGAGCCTCGGCTTCGGGACGCGTCGTGGGAGCCATGACGTTCGCAAAGACCTTGTCGCCCAGAATCGGATGGCTGCCGACCTCGAGCTTCGCCGGATCGTTCTCCTCGAGCCAGTCGATCAGCACGTCGAGGCCCTTGAGCATTCCACGGTACTCCTCGATATCGCCCAATGCACCGTAAATCATCTAAATCCCCTCTCGGATCGTTTCTTTGGCGGCTACTCGGCAAACGCATTACCGACGCTGTTGCCACCCACATGCGTCTCGACCAGGGTAAGGTCGGGATTGAACACGACAGTGTCGGCGTCGCGCCCCGGCATAATGCTACTGCACTTGTCGTCGACATGAGCTGGCAACCGATGCCGGGGCCGCAGCACAAGCTCCTACAGCTCGGTCACGACAACGCCGTTGTAAACCTCGTCCCAACGATCCATAACCAAGTGGCCAGTCATGGGATCCATGGCATTGAGCTTGCCGCAGGTGTTGGCGGTACGCAGCACCGTCTCGTCGTCGGCTCCGGCAGCAATCGCATGTGCGAAGCCGGCAATGGTCGAATCGCCAGAGCCCGTAGCGTTAACGGCGGGGATATCGGGGGTCTTGGCGCGGAACGCACGGCCGTTATGGAAACCAACGGAGCCGGCAGCGCCCATGGATACGACGACCCAGGGGATATCGGAGAAGCGGGCGTCAGAGGCGAGCGCGGAACGGAGCTCGTCCACATCGTCGGTGGTAAAGCTCGTGCCCAGAAGGCCGTTAATTTCGGTCAGGTTAGGCTTAACCAGCTCAGGCTTGACCTCGGACTTGAGCGCAGCCTCGAGCGAGGCGCCCGAGGTATCGAGCAGCACCTTGGCGCCGGCGTTCTCTGCAATGCCCGTGATCTTGGCGTAGTAGTCCGCCTCGACGCCGCGGGGCAGCGAACCCGAGATGGTAACGACATCGGCCTTGCTCGCAAGCTCGGCGAACTTGGCGGTAAAGGCATCGAGCTCCTCGGGGGCAATTGTCGGGCCACTCTCGAGCAGCTCAGTCTGGTTGCCGGCGTGGAGGATGTTGAGGCAAATGCGAGTCTCGCCCTTGATGGGCACAAAGTCGTTTTTAATACCGTTGGCGTCCATGAGCTCAGCCATGTAGGCGCCCATGTGGCCGCCGAGCAGACCTGTTGCCACAACGTCGTCGCCCAGCTGACCCAGCACACGGGCCACGTTGAGGCCCTTGCCGCCAGCGGTCTTTTCGGGCGTCACACGGTTAACGTCGTCGATAATGAGCTCATCGAGCTGATAGCGCGTATCGACAGACGGGTTCATCGTAACGGTGAGGATCATTTTTAGCTCCTTATCTCGCAGGCTCCTTGTGCCTCGCGATACGAGTCGACAAAACGGAATTACAGAATCTCAATCGTGAACGAGCGAACGACGGTCTCCTTGGGCTTGGCGACAAGGCAGCCGCGCTTATGCTCAAGCACGTCGTCCTCATCGGAGCAGGTCGAAAGGCCGCCCCAGGGCTCAACCGCCACAAAATCGCCCTCGGGCTTGCTCCACACAATGAGATATGGGAAGCCCTCAAAGCTCAGGCGGACGCCCTTGTCCTCGCCCTTTTTGGAAAGCGTGACCTGACGGCTCTCGAGCACGTCAAAGATGGTCTCCGCAAAATCGAAGAGCTCATGCGACAGAGGCAGTGTCTTTCCCACCATGGGGTTCTTGGAGCGGTTGGCAACGTCAATCAAGCCAGTCGAAGGGACAGCGGTGCAGAGCTCCGCAGCCTCGTCCTTCTCAAAGCGCAACTCGTAGTCCGTATAGGCCTCGCCCTCATCGAGCGGACACCTAAAGCCGGGATGACCGCCGATAAAGAACGGCATGTCCTCGGTTCCCTCGTTGGTCACCTCATAGGAGACGCGCACAGCAGCGTCCTCGAGCGTATAACGAGCGACAAGCTTAAACGGATACGGATAATCGCTCAGCAGCGCGGCGTTATTCTCCGAAGCCAGGCACATCACCAGCTCGTTTTCGCCTTGGCTCAGCAGCTTCCACTCCTGTTTGCGCGCAAACCCATGGCGGGCGAGCTTCACATGATGTCCGGCAAACGTCATGGCGCTGTTATCGCGCAAGCCTCCGCAAATCGGAAAGCAGACCGGCGCCTGACCGGACCACACTGCGGGATCGCCCTGCCACAAGTACTCGCGACCTCCGGCCTCAATCGAGGTAAACGAACCACCGGCCGTGGACACCTTAATAGAAATCGAATCGTTGGAGAGAGCGTATTCCATTGTCCATCCTTTCGAACAACTGCTTTTTGCTCGCAAGAACCCGTCTCGGCCCTGACCAAAGGACAAACCCGCACGTTCATCGATGCGTCCGGTTTCCCAGGCATGCAACGGGGTACCATACAGACATTGATGCAATTACAGCTGAAAGGCCTTCTTATGCGAACCATCATCCTCTACGCCTCGCGCCATCACGGCAATACGAAAAAGCTCGTGGACGCCATCGTCGAGGCGCACCCCGAAATCGATACCCTCGACGTGAAGTCACTCGGTAAAAACGAGTACCCCGACCTGCACGAATACCATCTGATCGGCGTCGCCACGGGCATTTATTACTCCGAGATCGACAAAGATATGGCGCGCGTGCTCACGAACGTGCTGCAGCCGCAGGACAAGGTGTTTGGCCTTATGACCTACGGTGGCAAAAACAAGTGGTACGGCAAGGATATCGATGGCATCTGCCGCATGAGGCAGGCCATCTTTATGGGTGTCTACGGCTGCCCCGGCTTTGATACGTGGGGACCGTTCAAGCTCGCCGGCGGCGTCCAGAAGGGGCACCCAACTGCCGAAGAGATTAAGGGAGCCGTCGATTTCTTCAACAAAATCGAAGACGAGTACGGCGACATCATCGTCGAAGAGTATGCCAAGCGCGAGAAGCGTCTAGCCTACGAGAAGGAGCATCCTGCAGGAGGTCTGGTGGCCGGCGTCAAGCGCACGGCAAAGAAGATCGCTAACAAGCTGTAACTGT
>CABSNA010000213.1 GCA_902478865.1 uncultured Collinsella sp. | reverse complement strand
GATCGAATCGCACGGTCGTGAGCTCGTTGTGTGCCACAAAATCATCGAGCGAATCGTCGACGCCCACCACGCTTACGTCCTCGGGCACACGCAGGCCGCTATCGCGCAGCGCCGCAATTGCGCCGTTTGCCATCTGGTCGTTTGCCGCGTAAATCGCCGTCATGGTGTGATCGTGCTCGGCCAGGTGCCTGCCGGCCTCGTAGCCGCTGTTGGCAGACCAGTCGCCCTCGAGCGGCTCTGCCGGCTCGATGTGTTTACGCTCGAGCGCATCCTGCCAACCAGCGCGACGAAATTGTTCGTCGACCGAGAACGACGGGCCGCCAATATAGCGAATCTGCTCGTGCCCCAGCTCAAACAGGTGATCCATAAGCAAGAGCGAGCAGCCGTAATGATCGGAGTCGACCGTGGTCACCCGCGGGTGCGCGTACATGGTAACGATGACCGTGCCGATACCCGGCAGTGGAACAAACGCCTCAAAATCGGGCGCCATGCGGCTCATGCCGATGATGATGCCGTCCACGGGCAGCGCGGCCATACGACGCGTGGCCTCGGCAAGCGAAAACTCCTCGGTCTTGGACATCTCGACCAGCGTGATGGCACAATTATGCTCGCGAGCAGCGCTGGCGATGCCGTCGATCATTGAGAGGTTGCCAAACTTGGTGACATCGTTGACGCACAGGCCGACCGAATGGTAGCGGCCGTCGCGCAGCGAGCGACCGGCATAACTCGGACGAAAGCCGAGCTCTTGCATAGCGGCCTGCACGCGCTGGCGCGTCTGCTCGTTAACGTTGGGCAAGCCGTTGGCGACGCGCGAAACCGTCTGCTGCGAAACGCCGGCAGCGCGGGCGACGTCGGCCATGGAGACTGGACGCGTACCTGTATCGTTGGACGGGCGCCTTGCCACAGGATCACCTTCAACCTTGCGAGATCTGAATAGCGTGAATGCCGGCCCGGGCAGAGATACACCCCGCGCCGAGGCCCGCTATCGTCGAACGCATGTTAACGTACTCTACTTTTTCTATCTGCATCTCTTCTGCTTTATAAGTCCATACGGCAGTACCGTTCACGGCCGTATTTCTACCGATTACCAGATTCTCAAAAAGTGACAAGCGTTGTGTTATGAGTACGTTAACATAGCCCGTAACGTGCGGTATCGTGAACACTCGGTTCATGCCGCTTCAAGTTGTTAACGTACTCATAACGACGCAAAACTCACCCGTGCGCGCCAAGGAAAGGACTCCCATGACCACCCCCGACGAAAAGACATTCGCCACGCTCACCAAGCTATTTGAGGAGGAGTTTGGCCCCATCGGCGACCGCCAGGTGCTCTACGTACACGCGCCCGGCCGTTCCGAGATCAGCGGCAACCACACCGACCACGAGGGCGGCCACGTCATCGCCGGCTCGCTCGATGTCGCCGTCGACGGCATTGCCGTGGCGACCGACTCCAACAAGATTCGCATCGCCGACGAAGGCTATCCCACGTTTGAGATCACGCTCGACACGCTGGATGTTCAGGAGTCCGAGAAGGGCACGTCCGCAAGCCTCGTGCGCGGTATGGCCCACGAAATTGCAGCCCTTGGCGTTGAGCCCCAGGGCTTCGACTTTGCCTTTACCTGCTCCGTCCCCTCGGGTGGCGGCCTTTCTAGCTCCGCCGCTGTCGAGGCGGCTTACGGCCGCGCCATGGAGACGCTCTGGGGCGCGCCCGCCATTGAGCCCGTCACGCTCGCCCAGATGAGCCAGCGCACCGAGAACAACTATTACGGCAAGCCCTGCGGTCTTATGGATCAGGCGGCTGTGTGCCTGGGCGGCCTTGCCTACATGGACTTTGAGGATCAGGCTCAGCCTAAGACCCAGAAGCTCGAGCTCAACTTTGAGGATCACGGCTATGCGCTCGTGCTCGTTAAGGTTGGCGCCGACCATGTGGCGGCTACCGACGACTACGCCGCCGTTCCGCGCGAGATGCAGGACGTCGCCGCCGAGTTTGGCAAGGCACGCCTGTGCGAGGTCGACGTTGCCGACTTTGACGCCAAGCTCCCCGAGCTGCGCGCCAAGCTGGGCGACCGCGCTTGCCTGCGCGCCGTTCACTACTGGTACGAGAACGGCCTGGTCGACAAGCGCTGGGCAGCCCTGAACGCCGGCGACATTGACCAGTTCCTGGTCCTGACGCGCGAGTCCGGCGCCAGCTCTGCCATGTACCTGCAGAATGTTGTTGCCAAGCTGGGTTCCGAGCAGCCTTCCATGTATGCCCTGGCGCTGGCCGAGCACGTGCTCGACGGCCGCGGCGCCGTCCGTATCCACGGTGGCGGCTTTGGTGGCACCATCCAGGCCTTCGTGCCGCTCGATCTGGTCGACACCTTCATTGCCAAGATGAACGGCTGGCTGGGCGAGGGCTCTGCCCGTCACTACGCCATCTCTGACAAGGGGGCTTACGCGGCATGGCTGTAATGACTGACGTGCGCGAAGCCGCGCAGAACCTGATCGAGTACGCCATTCATCGATCGATGATCGGCCAGGACGATCGCATCTGGGCATACAACACCATTCTGGAGTGTATCGGCGCTACGGGTCCCGCGCTCGATATGGCCTGGGCGCTCCAGGTTGAGAAACTCTCGCTCTTGCACCCCAATACCCTGCCCGACTTTGATCTTGAAGGCACGCTTGCCGCGCTTTCCGAGGCTGCCGTTGCCAATGGCGCCGCCGAGGACACGGCGTCGGGCCGCGACCGCATCGCCATGCGCATCATGGGCGTGCTCATGCCGAGGCCTTCGGTTGTAAACGAGGAGTTCAACGGACGTATGGGCGTCAACGAGCCCCGCGCCGCGACCGACTGGTTCTATGGTCTGTGCTGCGACGCCGGCTACGTACGCCGCGCCGCCATCGCGCGCAACATTAAATGGAGCACCCCCACCAACTGGGGCGATCTCGAAATCACCATCAACCTGTCCAAGCCCGAGAAGGACCCGCGCGACATCGCTGCCGCCGGCGCCGCAAGGAACACGGGCGAGAAGTACCCCGCCTGTCAGCTGTGCATCGAAAACGAGGGCTACCCGGGGCGCTCTGCCGCAGCCGACGGCGGCGCTCATCCCGCTCGCCAGAACCTGCGCGTTATCCCCATTCAGCTCGACGGCGAGCGCTGGGGCTTCCAGTACAGCCCGTACGCGTACTTTAACGA
>CABSNA010000212.1 GCA_902478865.1 uncultured Collinsella sp. | reverse complement strand
CCGACGCTCATAAAGCCCGCGTGGCCCAGCGACAAGTCGCCCGCGATGCCGACGACGAGGTTAAGGGAGATTGCCATGACGATATAGGCCGTGATGGGAACCAACTGACCGGCGATCATGCGCGGGATCATGTGGTTAGACTGCATAAAGAAGACGATGGCGAACGCCACAACGCACATGGCGTACGTGACAAAGTCGTGACGCGTCTGCTTGTCTTTAAGAAACTTCATAACGCTCACCTATACCTTCTCGGGAACGTACTTGCCCAAGAGGCCGGCAGGCTTGACGAGCAGGACGATGATCAAAACACCAAAGACGATGGAGTTGGCAAGGCTCGTGGAAATGTAAGCCTGCGCCATCGCCTCGATGATGCCGATGAGAATACCGCCGACAAAGGCACCGGGGATGGAGCCGATGCCGCCGAAAACGGCAGCGTCGAAGGCCTTGATGCCAGGCATGGCGCCCGTGGTGGGCTGCAACACCGGCGAGTAGGAGCACAGGAGCACGCCGGCGATGGCGGCAAGGGCGGAGCCGATGGCGAACGTCATCGAGATGGTGCGGTTGACGTTGATGCCCATGAGCTGAGCGGCGGCCTTGTCCTCGGACACAGCGCGCATGGCCTTGCCCATCTTGGTCTTACCTGTAAAGAACATCAGGCCGGCCATGATAACCAGGCAGGCGACGATGGTGACGAGCGAGACGGCGCTTACGTTAAACTTGGCCAAGAACTCCGGCACCGGGAAGGTGACGAGCGAAGTGAAGTTCTTGGGCGTGGCGCCCCACAGAAGCTGCGCGGCGTTCTGCAGGAAGTAAGACACGCCGATGGCCGTGATCAGAACGGCCAGCGGGCCTGCTTGGCGCAGCGGCTTATAGGCCAGACCCTCAATGAGAACACCGAGAACCGTGCAGACCACACAAGAGAGAACTACAGATGCCCAGCCCGGGAGGCCGAGATACGACGTGGCGCAGAACGAGACATAGGCACCGACCATGATGACATCGCCGTGAGCGAAGTTGAGCATCTTGGCGATACCGTAGACCATGGTGTAGCCCAACGCGATGATGGCGTAGACGCTGCCCATGGACAGGCCGTTGACCAGGTATTGGATAAAGACCGTCATGTTCCACATCCCCCTTTCGAATAGGTTTCCAGTTAATGTATGAAACAGGGACGTTACACTGTCCCTAGATACCAAGCAAGCAGGGAAGGCCAAAACCTCCCCTGCTTGGGATCAAAACCGCTCTATGTAAGGCGGCCAATTAGGCCTGCACGTACTTGCCGTCGGTGATGACGTACGCCGTGGGCTCCTTCTGGACCTGGCCCTTATCGTTCCAGGTGAGCTTGCCGGTCAGACCGTCAACGGTAATCTTGAGCATAGCCTTGGACAGCTTCTCGGCGACCTCGGTCGGATCGGCGTCGACACCAAGACCGGCCTCCTTGACGGCCTCGGCCACCGCGTGCACGCCGTCGTAGGCGTCGGCGGCAAACTGGTCGGGGGTATCGCCGTACTTATCCTTGTAAGCGTTAACGAAGTCGGCGTTCTTCTCGTCGTCGGCGGAGAACGGGGTCATGAGCAGCAGACCCTCAGCAAGAGAGGTATCGAAGCCCTCAACGCCCAGGATGCCGTCCATGCCGTCGCAGCCCATCATCTTGACGTCGTAGCCCATGTCCTTGGCGTTCTTGAGCAGGACGGACGCCGGCGTGTAGTAGATCGGCGCAAAGATCATGGTGGCGCCGGCCTGCTTGGCCTTGGTCAGCTGGTTGGTAAAGCTCGTGGCGGAGTCGTCCTTAAAGGTCTCCTCGTCAACAATCTCGAGCTTGGACTCAGCGGCCTGGGCCTTAAAGGAATCTGCGATGCCCGAAGAATAGGCGTCGCCGGAGTTATAGAACAGCACGAACTTCTCGTCCGCATACTTCTGCGCCAGGAACTTGGCAGCGTTGACACCCTGGTTGGGGTCGGTGAAGCAAACCTGGAAGACGCAATCCTTGCCGTCGGTGACGTCCTCGGAGGACGCGGACGGGGTGATCATGAACGTCTTGGGGTCGTTACCGCACTCGGCGGCAACGGCAACCGACGCACCCGTGGTGGTCGGGCCGACGAGGGCCTGCATGCCCCAGTCGAGCAGGGTGTTGAAGGCGTTGACGGCCTTCTCGCCGTCGGCCTGGTCATCCTCGGCCTTGCTGGCAAGCGGCAGCTCCTTGGTCGAGAAATCCTTGCAGCCAAGCTCGACACCCTGGGTAACGGACTTGCCGTAGGACGCGTTGGCGCCGGTCAGCGGGCCGATGGTACCGATCTTAAACGAAGCGTCGCTTGAAGCGGAACCGCTGTCGCCGCCGTTGGAGGAGCAACCAGCTAGAATGGACATCGCCCCCAGACCTGCTGCGCTCGCGATAACGCTCCTGCGATTCATAACAGGGTTCAATGACTTACCGGTGAGGCTCGACATGCGGCTCTCCTCTCAAATCTCGTCGGGTTTCGGTTACCCGACAGGCCATCCTTCGCCGTGTTCGGCGTTCGCAAAATACTAGACGCTTTAGTTAAGGAAAGTGGCGATTATTTCAACTTTTCTTTGGATTTGTCCATTTATCCATAATTCTGCGTATTTCTATTACTTTATGCAGTAATGCCACTTTATTGTGTGAAAGTAATGTTTCCGTTCTGTTACAGGCGTCCCTGCCCTGAATAAAACGGCCTCACCGGTCGCGCTTTATGCGCACTTAGGCGGCGATGTACTTGCCGTCCTGGATCACATAGGCTGTGGCGGGCTTTTCGACCTGGCCCTCGTCATTCCACGTCAGCTCGCCTGTCAGGCCCTCGATCTTGATCTTGCGCATGGCCTTGGCAAGGTCGCCGGCAATGTCGGCACCGTCGGCCGAAATGTCAATCCCCGCCCTATCGATGGCCTCGGCGATGGCGTGGACGCAGTCATAGGCATCGGCGGCAAACTGGTTGGGCGTCTCGTCGTAGGCATCCTTATAGGCCTTGACGAAGTCGGCATTCTTCTCATCGTCGGCAGAGAACGGGGTCATGAGCAGCACGCCCTCGGCAAGGGAGGTGTCGAAGCCCTCAACGGAGAGCAGGCCGTCCATGCCGTCGGTACCCATGAGGGTCATGTCGTATCCCATGTCCTTGGCGTTCTTGAGCAAAACGGACGCCGGCGTGTAGTAGATCGGCG
>CABSNA010000211.1 GCA_902478865.1 uncultured Collinsella sp. | reverse complement strand
TGGATGTCGCCAACGTTACCTGCGCGCTGATCGAGGAGATCGCCGGCGGCGAGGTTGCTCCCGGCTATGTCGACGTTTTCCCCGCGCCCAAGACCATCGACAGCATTAAGCTGCGCCTGGCCCGCGTGCACGCCATTTGCGGTGCCGACATCGAGCCCGACTTTATCGAGCGTTCGCTCACCCGTCTGGGCTGCACCGTCGAGCGCGACGGCGAGGACTTTATGGTTACCCCGCCGAGCTTCCGTCCCGACCTGCCGCGCGAGATCGACCTGATCGAGGAGGTCCTGCGCCTATGGGGCATGGGCCGTGTGGCGGCGACCATCCCGGCCGCTAAGAACCACATCGGCGGCCTGACCCGCGAGCAGAAGCTCACCCGCAAGGTCGGCGAGATCCTGCGCGCCTGCGGCCTCAACGAGACCACGACCTTTGGCTTTGCCGCCCCGGGCGACCTGGAGAAGATCGGCATGCCCACCGAGGGTCGCGGCTGCCCCGTGGTGCTCATGAACCCGCTGGTGGCCGAGCAGACCGAGATGCGCCGCTCGCTGCTGCCGGGCCTGCTGCAATCCGTGGCCTACAACGAGGCGCACGGTACGCCCAACGTGCACTTGTACGAGGTCGGCAGCCTGTTCCATGGCCGCGAAAACGCCAGCCTGCCCAAGGAGACCAAGTCCGTCGCGGGCGTGCTTTCGGGCCAGTGGAGCGAGCAGTCTTGGAACATGAAGTACCGCAAGCTGCGCTTTTTCTTTGGCAAGGGCATTGTCGAGGAGCTGCTCGCCCAACTGCGCATCGAGAAGGTTCGCTTCCGTCCCGTCGAGGGCGAGGGCTACGCTTTCTTGCAGCCGGGTCGTGCCGCCGAGGTTCTGTCCGGCGGTACCGTGCTGGGTTGGGTCGGCGAGATTCACCCCGAGGCGCGCGAGGCGATGGGCATCGATGAGGTCGTCGTTGCCTTTGAGCTCGATCTGGACAAGCTGATCAAGGGCGCCCGCAACCAGGAGAACTATCGCGAGTTCTCGCAGTACCCGGCTGTTGAGCACGATCTTGCCATTGTGGTCGACAACGCCGTGACTTGCGAGGACCTTGAGCGTCGCATCACCAGCGCCGGCGGCAAGCTGCTCGAGGGCGTGCGCCTGTTCGATGTCTACCGCGATCCGGTCCGCGTGGGCGTGGGCAAAAAGTCCATGGCCTTTGCGCTCACGTATCGCTCAGACGACCACACGCTCACCAGCGAAGAGGTCGAGAAGGCGCACCAGAAGATTGTCACCAAGGTGTGCAAGGGCGTAAACGGCGAGGTCCGCTCGTAATCTTTGCCGTTTGGAACCCGCCCCCTGCGGGGTTTTACGGCAACGTCCTCGCCGCTTCGCGGCTGCGGGATGTTGCCTTAGAAAACCCCTCTCGGGGGCGGGTTCCTGCGTTAATCTTGTTGCGAGCGGACCGCACCTTCTTCCGGGTGACCGGAAAGTTGGGAGTGCATGGGCCCTTTATTGGGCGGTGTGTGGACTTGGGTTAATAACGTACGTATTGCAAGGGCGTGCTGCGTTGTGGGCGGTGCGCCTTTTTGTTAGTATGCAGAGTCGGTGTTACGGATTGTTGGAAACGTAACACGCAACGTTCTGATTGAGAGGGCTCATGCATATTCCCGATAATTATCTGTCCCCGCAGACCGATGCCGTTATGGCGGTGGCGATGGTGCCCGTATGGGTTCACTGCATCAAGAAAGTGCGCGCCACGCTCGATCGCGAGCATATGGCCTTTCTGGGTATTTGCGCTGCGTTCTCCTTTTTGCTCATGATGTTTAACGTTCCGCTGCCCGGCGGCACCACAGGCCACGCCGTCGGCGGCGCACTCATCGCGCTGCTGCTGGGCCCCGAGGCCGCGGCTATCGCTGTCTCGGTCGCGCTGGCGCTGCAGGCGCTGCTGTTTGGCGACGGCGGCGTTCTGTCCTTTGGCGCCAACTGCTTTAACATGGCCTTTGTGCTGCCGTTTACCGCTGCTATCGTGTTCCGTGCGCTCAACAGCCGTCTGCACGACAAGAGCTGGGGCACCTCGGTTTCTGCCATCGTGAGCGGTTGGGTCGGTCTGTGTCTGGCGGCCCTGTGCGCGGCGATCGAGTTTGGTATTCAGCCGATGCTCTTTACCAACGCTTCGGGCGCGCCGCTGTACTGCCCCTTCCCGCTGTCCGTGGCTATTCCGGCCATGTTGATCCCGCATATGCTGGTTGCCGGTATGGTCGAGGGCGTGGCGACGGCCGCGATCTACGGTTTCATTAAGAAGACGGCGCCGAGCATTATCGCCGGCCCCGAGGCCGCCGATGGCCAGCTTGCCGCCGAGGGCGCTGCCGCCAAGAAGACCTCGCTGGTCCCCACGCTCATTCTGGTCGCCGTGCTTGTCGTGGCTACGCCGCTCGGCTTGCTTGCCACCGGTGACGCCTGGGGTGAGTGGGACGCCGAGGGCGCCGCGACCGCCGTTCAGGAGGCTGGCGACGACAGCCTGCAGGCTTCGGTCGGTCTCGACACTCCGACCTTTGCCGATGCCCTGCCCACGGGCGATTATCTGCAGGCCTATTCCGAGGAGCAGGGCCTTGGCTTTGCCGGCCAGGCCACGATGTATATTCTTTCGGGCGTGATTGGCGTGGCGGTGCTCACCATCGCATTCCGCCTGGTCTCGCTGACGGTCAAGGAAAGCGGTGCTCATGGCAATAGCCGAGCTGCCTAGCTGGCTTGCGGTCGAGCAGCGTTACGAGCCCGCGGGGGCTCGGCATCGTGTAATGCAAAAGAATGTCCTGCACCTGGCGAGCCTGCTTGAGCGGGTTCGCCTGGGTGGAGGCGCGAACGAGGGCGGGTCGATGGTCGACCGCGCCCTTTCTTGCGTTTCGGCTCCGGTGCGCCTGGTGGGGATGTTCGTCTGCGTTCTGTGCGTGTGCCTGACGCAGAGCCCGCTATACCTGATGCTAATGGCGGCGACCGCGTTGGTGCTGGTCGCGGTGCGCCCCGTACGCGGGCTGCGCGCTACCTTTGTGCCGGCGTTGGCTGCCGCGGGGTTTGCCGTGGTTCTGGCGCTGCCTGCCCTGCTGCTGGGTGCTTCTGCCACGGGCGCCATGCTCAAGATTGCACTCAAGACGTTCATTAACGTGTCGCTGGTGCTGGGTGTTTCGTGGACGCTCACCTGGAGCCGCATGTCGGCGGCGCTTAAGATGCTGCACCTG
>CABSNA010000210.1 GCA_902478865.1 uncultured Collinsella sp. | reverse complement strand
CTTTAATACGATATGCAACGAAGGCACAACCTCAACCCCGCACTGCGTCACAATAGAGCGTTAGATGCGAAAACAACTACTTCGAGGATTGGTGGTCAAATGACCCAGGAGACGGTTACGAACGGCACTGAAGCCCTGTTCACTCGCGAAGGCATGCCTCCCGTTAAGGAAATGATCCCGTGTGCCCTTCAGCACGTACTGGCATCGTTTGCCGGCATCATTACCCCGGCGGTCATCATGGCCGGCGTCTACGGCTTTAATAGCCAGCAGAGCACCGACATCATCCAGGTCGCGCTCATTCTTTCGGCGATCGATACGGCCCTTCAGGCCTTCGCTCCCTTCCGTCGCATCGGCGGCGGCCTGCCCATCGTCATGGGCGTTTCGTTCGCGTTCCTGCCGGCTCTGCAGGCCATGGGTGCCTCGGGCTTTAGCTTTGGTGCGCTGCTGGGCGGCGAGATCGTCGGCGGCGCCGTCGCGGTCCTCTTTGGTCTGGCCTACAGCAAGATCAAGTGGCTGTTCCCGCCCGTCGTGACCGGTACGGTCATCTTCTCCATCGGCGTTTCGCTGTATCCCACGGCCGTCAAGTATATGGCCGGCGGTATGGGTACGCCGCTGTGGGGCACTCCGCAGGCCTGGTGCGTCGCTCTTATCACCTTCGCCGTGGTCTTTGCGCTCGCCAACTTTGGCAAGGGCACGCTCAAGCTGGGATCCGTGTTCTTTGGCATGATCGTTGGCATGATCGTTTCGATCCCCTTTGGCATGATCGACTTCTCCAGCGTCGCCACCGCTCAGGTCTTCGCCCTTCCCAAGCTCATGCCCTACGCGCTCGAGTTTGATCCCGAAGTCTGCATTACCCTCGCTGTCGTGTTCCCCATGGTTGCCATCCAGGTTATCGGTGACGTCTCCGCCGCCTGCCTGGGCTCCATCGACCGTATGCCCACCGAGCGCGAGCTCTCCGGCGCTATCGTGTCCCAGGGCCTCACCTCTATGGTCGGCGGCCTGCTGGGCGGTCTTCCCACCAGCGCCCTTGGCCAGAACGTGGGCATCATCTGCTCCAACAAGGTCGTCAACAAGTGGGTCTTTGTGATCATCGCGGCCGTCTTTGCCATCGCCGGTCTGTTCCCGCAGCTCTCTGCCGTCCTTTCCGCTATCCCGCAGCCCGTTATCGGTGGCGCGACCGTCGGCGTCTTTGGCACCATCACCATGAACGGCGTGCGCATGTTCACCCGCGAGGGCCTCACGCAGCGCACTACCACCATCGTCGGCACCTCCGTCGTCTTTGGCCTGGGTATCTGGATGGCCAGCGGTTGCCTTGCCGGCGAGGGTATGCCCGCCTGGGTGTCCACCGTCATCGGCTCCAATGCCGTAACCCCCACCGCCATCATGGCCATTGTCCTTAACCTGATCCTTCCGCAGACGCCGGTCGTGGCTCAGCACATCGATGCTGCCAAGGACGCTGCCGTGGATCTGGTCTTGCCCGAGAGCAAGAAGTAACCAATTCGGTGCTATTCGTCGGCGGGCGCATCGCCTCGTCCGCCGACGCCATGCGGCGCCAAGCCGCACTTCAAAGGGTTTGTCCCTTTGGTGAAGCGTTGACGGGAGAGGGCCCGTTTCCGGTGTAGGCCGGCGCTTCGCACTCCGCCATGTCAGAGGTGTCAAACCCCGCCCCTGATGTTGAAGGGAGCATTCATGCTTCTGGTCGCTAACGGTTCCGTCTTTACTCGCAACGCTCAGACCCCGTTCATTCCCAACGGTGCGGTCGCCATTGACGGAGATACGATCGTCGAAGTGGGCCCCGAGTGCGAGCTCAAGGCCAAGTACCCGGATGCCGAGTACGTCGACGCCCAGGGCAACCTCATCATGCCCGGACTCATCAATTGCCACACCCACATCTACTCGGGTCTGGCCCGCGGCCTTGCCATTAAGGGCTGCAACCCCACCAACTTCCTGGAGAATCTTGAGCAGCAGTGGTGGAAGATCGACGACAACCTGACGCTCGACGGCACCAAGGCCAGCGCCTATGCCACGATTCTTGACTCCATCCGCGATGGCGTCACCACGATCTTCGATCACCATGCGAGCTTCTGCGAAATCCCGGGAAGCCTCTTTACCATTAAGGATGCAGCTCAGGAGCTGGGCATGCGTTCGTGCCTGTGCTACGAGGTCTCCGACCGCCGCGGCCAGGAAAAATGCGACCAGGCCATTGCCGAGAACGCCGAGTTTGCCCAGTGGGCCGCCAAGGAGCGTCGCGATAACGACAACCACATGATCGCCGCCATGTTTGGCGGACATGCCACCTTTACGCTGTCGGACGAGACCATGGATAAGATGGCCGAGGCCAACAACGGCCTGACCGGCTTCCACATCCATGTGTGCGAGGGCATGAATGACGTGTGGGACTCCCGCCTCAACCGCGGTGGCATCAGCCCCGTCGAGCGCCTGCTGCAGCACAATCTGCTGGGTCCCGACACCATGCTCGGCCACTGCATCCACGTGACGCCTGCCGAGATGGATATCGTCAAGGAGTCCGGTACCTGGCTCGTCAACAACCCCGAATCCAATATGGGCAACGCCGTGGGCTGCGCCCCCGTGCTCGAGTTCTTCCGCCGCGGCATCCCCGTGTGCATGGGCACCGACGCCTACACCCACGATATGCTCGAGAGCCTTAAGGTCTTCCTGATCATTCAGCGCCACAACGCCGCCATGCCCAACGTGGGCTGGTGCGAGGCCATGACCATGCTGTTCGAGAACAACGCCAAGATGGCGAGCAAGTACTTCGATCGCAAGCTCGGCGTGCTCGAGGCCGGCGCTGCCGCCGATGTCATCGTCATGGACTACAAGCCCTTTACGCCGCTGAGCGAGGAGAATATCGACGGCCACATGCTCTTTGGCATGATGGGCAAAAACTGCCGCACCACCATCATCAACGGCCGCGTCCTGTACAAGGATCGTGAGTTCGTTGGGATTGATGAGGACAAGATCAACGCGTGGACCATGGCCGAGTCCAAGAAGCTCTGGAGCACGCTCAACGATCGCGTGTACTAATTCCAATTGGAGATTCGCGCGCGTCGGATGTTTCGCCGCATCCGACGCGCGCATAGGCGGCCTCCGCGGGGTCGCCGGCGCTGTGCTAGCGCTACACCGTATTTGCGCCCGCCGCGCGGTCTCGCCGGGCGTTACAGAGAGGAGCTCACTATGAGCG
>CABSNA010000209.1 GCA_902478865.1 uncultured Collinsella sp. | reverse complement strand
GCTCGGAGATGTGTATAAGAGACAGGTACGCCAACCAGGCGCTGGCTTCCGTGGGCCTCTACACCGGCACCGAGGGCGACGACGGCGAGTATGCTCCCGAGATCGCCGACAAGGTCGCGCTTGCCGACAAAGTTGGTACCGCCGCCGCCTATGTGTCCACAGGCGACTGCGTGGCCGGTTTTGTCTACAGCTCTGACATCTTTCGCTACGACGGCATCGAGGAGGCCTTCGTGTGCCCCGAGGATTCGCACAAGCCCATCGTGTATCCGGGTGCCGTTGCCGAGAGTTCCGAGCACACCGACGAGGCCAAGGCGTTTATCGACTTCTGTCTGACCAACAAGAAGGCCCAGAAGATTTGGGCTAAGTACGGCTTTGAGCTTTCCGCGTAGTGCGGCTTGGAGCGATAATTCCATCGTTTTGTGTTTCACTCCGTCCCTGTATTCTCTTGGAGCTTTTCGTGCTTAATAGATTCCGCATGCTTGTCGCCTGTGCTTTGACCTTCGCGCTTTGCTGGGTGCCGGGATTTGCGTTTGCTGGGGACGCTGAGGACGGGGCCCAGGCTGCTGCGACCGCTCATGGGCTTTCCTATGGGATCGAGGGTTTTGAGCGGTTGGCCAAGGGGACCGCTCGTGCCATGGAGGGCCAGCCTGAGGGCTACCGGTTTCCCGTTGACGAGGACGTGGACCTTGTGGTGGCGCCTGCTGCCGATCGCGTTGTGGTGTGGATATCGCCCAAGGCGGTCGAGAAGTATGGATTGGATCCGCAGGACAACGAGTGCGTATCGGGTCTCAAGGCCCTCGTCTGTAAGCTCGACAGCGCAAACTGCATGGGAGGTGCGCAGCTGGGGGACGTGGATCTTCCTTGGTATGTCACGGCGGAAACAACGTTTGATTCCGGCGGGTATACCTATGGCTTTGACGAGCGCGGTGCGGATGGGGACCGCTATGTGGTGATTGCATCAGACTCGGGTGATGCCAAGGGCGGCGCGCGTTGGCTTGATAGCGCTCAAATGGTAGAAGCATCGTCTGTCGTATTGCGGGATGAGCAGGGGCCCTGGACCTCTCTGACCTCCTTTTTGTGCGACATCGACTATCGCCCGTTTTGGGTGTCCATAAAAACGAGCGGCCTTGCCCTGCTGATCTCCTTTGCGCTGGGCCTGTTCGCCGCGTGGAAGACTATGGGTACCTCGAGTCGCATCAAGGGCCTGCTCGACTCGGTCTTTACCATCCCTATGGTGCTGCCGCCCACGGTCTGCGGCTTTCTGCTCCTCATGCTGTTTGGCCGCTCGACCGGGGTGGGCCAGTGGCTTATCGCGCACGGTATCTCGATTGTCTTTACGTGGCCTGCGGCGGTGATCTCTGCCGTGGTGGTGTCGTTCCCCCTGGTCTATCGAACGGCCCTCGGTGCCTTTGAGAGCCTCGACACGCAAATGCTCGATGCGGCGCGCACGCTGGGCTGGTCCGAGCGTCGCATCTTTACCAAGCTTATGATGCCGCTTGGCTGGCCCTCGATTGCCGCCGGCACGGTACTCGCCTTTGCCCGCGCGATGGGCGAGTTTGGCTGCACCCTGTTCTTTGCGGGCAACTACGCCGGTATTACGCAGACCATTCCCATTGCCATCTACTTTGAGTGGATGGGCGGCAACACGTCGGTGGCCCTCTTTTGGGTCGTCGTCGTGATCGTGTTTAGCTTCCTGGTCATCCTGTTCATCAACATGTACACCGCTCATTCGCAAAAGTATCGCGAGCGGGGCCTTTCCCGTGCGGAGCGCAAACAGGCCAAAGATCTCGCCGGACAGGGCGATTCGCTCGACCCAGTCGGCGGCGATGCGCTGCGTATCGATCGCGAGGCGCTGGCCGAGCTCATGCGCGATGATGCGGCGCCGCAGGGAGGTCGATAGGTCATGTCACTCGTTCTGGATATCAAAAAGCGCTATCCCGGGTTTATGCTCGACATGCAGCTTGAGGCCGGCGAGGAGCGTGTGGCACTGCTGGGCGCCTCGGGTTGCGGCAAGAGCTGTACGCTGCGCTGCATCGCCGGCGTGGAGACGCCCGACGAGGGCAGGATCGTCGTCAACGGCGTGACCTTTTTTGACTCGGCAGCGGGCATCAACCTGTCGCCTCAGGAGCGAAAATGCGCCCTGCTGTTCCAAAACTATCAGCTGTTCCCTAATATGACAGTGGCCGATAACGTATGTGCCGGCGTAAAGGATGCGGGCGACGCCGCGGCGCGCAAGCAGCTTGCCGAGCGCTACCTGGGTATCTTTGGACTGGCCGATTTTGCCGACCGCTATCCCGTGCGACTCTCGGGCGGTCAGCAGCAACGTGTGGCGCTTGCGCGCATGGTGGCGGCGCATCCGGGCATCTTTATGTTCGACGAGCCCATGAGCGCACTCGATTCCTATCTTAAGAGCGCCCTCGAGCAGAATATGCTCGACCTGTTCGATGTATGCAACCGCACCGTGCTCTACGTGAGCCACGACATCGACGAAGCGTGCCGCCTGTGCCAGCGCATCTGCGTGATGCACGACGGGCATGTTGAGGAGATCGGCTCCGTCGAGGACGTGGTCCGCCGTCCGCAGACGCTGGCGGCGCTGCGCCTGACGGGCTGCAAGAACACAAGCCGGGCGCGCAAGATCGGCGACGAAGAAGTTGAGGCCCTCGACTGGGGCATGAGCTTTAACGTGGGTCGCGAGGTTCCCGATAATGTGGCGTACCTGGGCATTCGCGCAAGCTACTTCCATGTTGACAATCGCGCGGAGCGGGGTCGCAACAGTTACGACTTGCATGTGGCCCGTGTGAGCGATTCGCGCTTTGAGCGGCTGGTGTTGCTGGACGTGCCGCGCGTCGATGCGCCCACGCGTCTGCAGTGGAAGGTCAACAAAGTGGGCGTGCCTGTCGACGAGCTGCCGCAGGCAGGCGAGAACCTGCGCATGCACTTCGATGCGAGTAGGATCCATTTGGTTTGTCGATAGCGCCGGGTAATGCCGTCGGGGATATAGGCCTCGGCGGCTTTGTCTTGCCGTTCGCCGAATGAAGGATGACAAACTCTTATCAATAAAGATAATTATTTATTAAACTACGGCACGCGACGCTGTCGTACGAATGTCAACGGTGTTCGCATGGTCGACGACCGTTGATATAGTTGACCTCAACTTGTAAAGGAGGGTGCGCACATGCCGCAGACGACATACATTCGCCGCGTTGCCGCGCGCGCCCTGTATATGGCTCGGAGCCGCATATGAGCAGGTATGT
>CABSNA010000208.1 GCA_902478865.1 uncultured Collinsella sp. | reverse complement strand
CACAAAGGTAAAGATCACGCCAAAGTACAGCAGGCCGTTTTCCAAAAAGCCGCGCTTGTGGGTGATGATGTAGTCGTCCACGTTTTGCAAGGCATTACGGAGGTTGCCGATACACATGGTCGTGGCGATGCCGTGACCGTGGATCTTGCGGAAGCTCTCGACCTGCATGCCGCAGGCAAACGAGGTGAGGCAGTTGGCGAGCAGGTTGTAACCGCCGCCCGGGATAAAGCTCACGCCCAGCAAGATAACGGCTTCAAAAAACACCGTCACCTGGCGCCAGTGAATCACACTGCCAAACCGCTCGTGAACCAGGTCGGCAAGCATAATGCCCACAGCAAACGACACCACGGGGAAGAAGTAGCGCCCCGCCAGTGCCCAGTTGCCTTCCGAGATGCTCACGCCCACGAGCAGGATGTTGCCCGTCTGCGCGTTGGCGAAAACATGATCGCGCCCAATGTACGAATACACATCCATAAAGCCACCGGCGAGCGCCAAGATGATGCCCAGCTCAATAGACTCCGATATCTGTTTGGCACGCTGCATCGTCGTGCATCCTCCTTGTTGACGACTCTCTCGTGCGTTGGCGGAAACATAGCCGCCGTTCATACTGTAACCCATTGACAACATGGCATGCGCGCGAGACGGGCTCCCCAACGCGCGGATACACAGTCTGGAAACAAACGGCGGGCGCGGCGCCGACACCCGCATCGACACGCCGATCCGCCAGCCCATGTACTCCACCAGTCTTTTTAGCCCCGTCCCAAAAAGACTGGTTACAATTACGTGCAGCATACAAACACCGGGAGGGATCGTGGCAAAAAAGCCTCAGCACGCTCAGAACAGCCAACGCGGACAGCAGGGCAAACAGGGCCAGCAGCAAAAGCGCGGCGGCAAGGCGCAGGGCTCGCGACCCACGCATGCCTCAGCAGCGCCCTCACGCCCCTGGCGTCCGGGCCGCGACAAGTTCCTCCCCGTCAGCCGCGCCGATATGGATGCGCGTGGCTGGGACCAGTGCGACTTCGTCTACATCTGCGGCGACGCCTACGTGGACCACCCCAGCTTTGGCATGGCCATCATCAGCCGCGTCCTCGACGCGCACGGCTACAAAGTGGGCATTATCTGCCAGCCCGACTGGACCGACCCCGCCAGCATCACCGTGCTCGGCGAGCCGCGCCTGGGCTTTCTCGTCAGCGCCGGCAACATGGACTCCATGGTCAACCACTATTCGGTGACCAAGCACCGCCGCCATACCGACGCCTATACCCCCGGTGGCGAGGAGGGGCACCGCCCCAATCGTGCCGTCACGGTCTACGGCAACCTCATCCGCCAGACGTTCAAGGACGCTCCCATCATCATCGGCGGCATCGAGGCAAGCCTGCGCCGCCTGGCCCACTACGACTACTGGCAGGACAAGCTCAAGCGCTCGGTACTGCTCGACTCGGGCGCCGACATCCTCATCTACGGCATGGGCGAGCATGCGATCGTCGAGATCGCCGACGCGCTCGATGCCGGACTGCCTGTCGATCAGATCACCTACATCAACGGTACCGTCTACCGCACGGGTTCGCTCGACGAGGTCTACGACTACGACCTGCTGCCCAGCTGGGACGACCTTACCGCCGACAAGCTCAACTACGCGCGCAGCTTTAATGTGCAGCAGCAGAACATGGACCCCATCACCGGGCATCGTCTGGTAGAGCCCTACCCCAACAGCGTCTATGTGGTGCAGAACCCGCCATCGGCAACACTCACCACAGACGAGATGGACGAGGTTGCCGAACTCCCCTACGCACGCGATTGGCATCCCGACTACGACGCGGCGGGCGGCGTGCCAGCCTTTGCCGAGATCAAGTTTTCCATTAGCTCCAACCGCGGCTGTTTTGGCGAGTGCTCGTTTTGCGCGCTCACCTTCCACCAGGGCCGCGTGCTGCAGATGCGCAGCCACGACTCGATCATGCGCGAGGCCGAGCTGCTCACGCACGATCCCGAGTTTAAGGGCTACATCAACGACGTGGGTGGACCGACGGCCAACTTTAGCCGTCCGGCCTGCGACAAGCAGCTCAAGCACGGCGTGTGCAAGAACAAGCGCTGTCTGTGGCCGAGTGTGTGCAAGAACATGGTGGTCGACGAGAGCGGCTACACGCAGCTGCTGCGCGATCTGCGCCAGCTGCCGGGCGTCAAGAAGGTCTTCGTCCGCAGCGGCATACGCTTTGACTACACCATGGCCGACGCCTCGGACGAGTTTTTGCGCGAGCTGCTGGAGCATCACGTCTCGGGCCAGCTGCGCGTAGCACCCGAGCACGTGAGCGACGCGGTGCTGTCCGTGATGGGCAAACCGAGCCGCGCCGTCTACGACGCGTTCTGCCGTAAATTTGAACGCTTGAACCGCGAATACGGACTCAAGCAGTACGTAGTGCCATACCTAATCTCGAGCCACCCCGGTTCAACGATGAAGGAAGCTGTGGACCTGGCCGAGGCCGTACGCGACATGGGCTACATGCCCGAACAGGTGCAGGACTTCTACCCCACACCGTCCACCATGTCGACCTGCATGTACTACACCGGCGTGGACCCACGCACCATGGAGCCGATCTATGTGGCGCGCGACCCGCACGAAAAGGCCATGCAGCGTGCGCTCATCCAGTATCGCAAACCCGAGAACTACAAGCTGGTACGCGAGGCGCTGGAAAAAGCCGGACGTCGTGACCTGATCGGCTACACCAAACACTGTCTAATCCGCCCCGTGCCGCCGCGCCCGGGCGAGACGTCTGCTGGCGGTGGGCATGGCACCGGCAAGAAGGGCGGCAAGGCCCACGGCGGTGCTGGCGGCAAGGGACCCAAAGGCAGCAAGGGGCACGGCGGCATGTCGCGTGCACAGAACACTGCCGGGCGTAATCGCGCGGCCCAGGGGCGTCAGGGCGCCAACGGAGGCGGGCGTCGCAACTAGGGCAGCGGTGCGCTCGCTGCGTCCATCCCACACGCGTGGCGCAGCGAGCGCATTGCCTCAACGAGGATGACGCCGGCGATAGCGACCGTGATTATCACGTCGAACGGTGTGTTCACAAACCAGAGCAACGTCATGAAATACGACCCGGCATTAAAGGCAAAGTGCAGCAGGATCGTGTAGCGGAGCTTTCCGGTCGTCACGAGCACCCAACCAAAGATGAGGCCGGCGGCACCCGCGTAGCAACCCTGTACCCAATTCATGTGCATAAAACCGAAGATCGCCGCCTGCAGCACAATCGCCGCGGCGATACCCCACGTGCTTGGGGCCGCCCAGG
>CABSNA010000207.1 GCA_902478865.1 uncultured Collinsella sp. | reverse complement strand
TGAGCGTCTCGTGGGCTCGGAGATGTGTATAAGAGACAGTCACCAGCTGCCGTAGGAGCTCCAGATCGTCCTCGGCGCTTCCACCCGAGCTGGTAATAAAGAGCGCGTAGCCGTCCTCGCGGCAGCGCTTTTCCAAGCTGCCGGCGAGCGAGGCAAAAAAGCGGCTCTCGATATTGGGAACGATAAGGCCCAGCGTACGCGACTCGCGCATGACCAGGCTGCGCGCGATCTGGTTAGGAACATAGTGGTTGCGCGCCGCAACCTCCTTGATGAGCTTGCGGTTTTCTTCCGAGATGCGACAGGGCCGATTATTGAGTACAAGCGAAACCGACGAAGGGGAAAGCCCCACCTCCTGGGCGATCTGCTTGAGGGTGACTTTGTTGGCCATCTCGCTCCTTCCGGGTTTACGCGCAATCTCTTGAAAGTATAGCGACTACCCCTCTACCTCGGTGATAAACACTTTACCAATCCGGTAGACGGCTGTTTTATCGCCGCCAGCGCACCAAATCCGTCCGGGTGGGGTATATTGCAATCGATTGATGACAACGACCACCAAAAGGCGGATATTCGTATGCACGAGAACGACTTTTTTAACGAGGACCTGCTGTGCGCGCTTGCTGGCGTTGCCGGCGAGGACAACGTACTGATGAGCGAGCCCATGCGCGAGCACACTACGTTTAAGATCGGCGGCCCGGCCGACGTCTTTGTCACGCCCGATACCGAGCAGGGCCTCGTCGCCACGCTCGATACCTGCTATCGCTGCGATCTGCCCCTCACCATCGTGGGCAACGGCTCCGACCTGCTCGTCGGCGACAAGGGCATCCGCGGCGTCGTCGTGGCGCTGGGCGAGGGACTCTCCGACATTACGGTCGACGGCACGCACGTCACGGCGGCAGCCGGCGCCTTGCTTTCCGATGTCTCCGCTGCGGCAGCCGAGGCCTGTCTCACCGGCATGGAGCCTATCTCGGGCATCCCCGGTTCGGTCGGCGGCGCCTGCTACATGAACGCCGGTGCCTACGGTGCCTGCATGGCCGATGTGCTGGAGTCCGTGCGCGTCTACAAACCCGCTCGCCGGCTCGACGACGGCACCCGCGGCAGCGGCAATATCATCGAGTTCGATGTCGACGAGCTCAACCTGGGTTATCGAAAGAGCCGCATCGCCGATGACGGCTTTATCGTGCTTTCGGCCACCTTCAATCTCGCCCCGGGCAACGCCGCGATGATCAAGGCCGACATGGACGACTACCGCCAGCGCCGCGAGGACAAGCAGCCACTCGACATGCCGAGTGCCGGCTCCACCTTCAAGCGCCCCGAGGGCTACTTTGCCGGCAAGCTCATCATGGATGCCGGCCTGCGAGGACACGCCGTTGGCGGCGCGCAGGTGAGCGAGAAGCACTGCGGCTTCATCGTCAACGCCGACCACGCCACCGCCGCCGATGTCGACGAACTCATCCGCCACATCCAGGCAACCGTCAAAGACCAATTCAACGTAGACCTAGAACCCGAAGTCCACCGAGTCGGCGAATTTTTATAAAAAAGAAGGCCCCGAAAGGGGCCTTCGCCATATTTATTCAGATAACCCAGTCCGGTGCGTCGCGCCCCGAACCCGAGAGGGCCGCGTGCCCGCCCGCAATATATTTGATTGATCGCGAGTTCCGCACGCAAAGAAGGCCACTTAATGTGGCCTTCGTCTTGCGCAGGACTGCCCGAGCAGGCAATCAAATATATTGCGGGCGGGCACGCGGCCCAGTCGGCTTTACGACAGCGCAATACCGCCGAGCCAGCCCCAGCGCACGCCAGAGCCAGTGCCATAGAAGCTAATAAACGAATCAAGCGACTTAGACGTAATGGCACCCTCGTTGCTCATAACGATGCCGCCACCAACGTAAATACCCACATGACCGTAGATAAGGCCCGGAGCACCCGTGCCGCTATGCGATGAGTCGGCCACGATCATGCCCACCTGCAGCGCCGAGCGGTCGGAGCTATAGCACCATGCGTTAAACATATCGCACGCGTTACCGCCAAAGTAGCCAACGCCGGCGTTACGGAAGACATTGGTAACCCACGCCGCGCACCAGTTCTGGCCCGGCGAAGGCGTGGAGTAGCACGCGTTGACGACGGCCTGCTGCTTGCCCGAGCCGGCATTCTGCTGCGGAGTTCCCGGCGCATACGATCCACCACCCGAGCTCGAACCACCCGAGTAGGAATTGTTCTTGTTCGCGGCAGCCGCGGCAGCGGCAGCCTTCCTAGCGGCCTCCTCAGCCTGGGCGGCAGCGAGGATCTCGGAATCGCGCTGAGCCATGAGCTCCTTGACGTCGTCGGAAAGACCGTTCAGCACGGTCTGGACTTCTTGCTGCTTGGCCTGCATGTCCTGCATCTGGGCAGTCTGCTGGTCCTTGAGCTTCTCTAAGTCGGCCTTCTGCGACTCGAGCTCGGTCTTTTGCGCATCGAGCTCTTCCTGGATGGTCTGAATGTCCTCGATGGCGTCGCGGTCGCTCTTGTTGATCTTCTCAACGTAATGCGCGTTGGCGACGAGTTCCTCAAACGAGCCAGAGGCCAGCAGCAGCGACAGGATGTTCGTGCCGCCGGACTTGTAGCTGGCGGCCACGCGATCGGAAAGGTCGTTGCGCTTCTTCTTGAGCTCGGCCTTCTTTTCATCGATCTGGGCCTGCGTGTCGTCAATCTTGCCCTGGACATTCTCGATGTCGTTGAGGGTCTGGGCATTCTTGTTGGCCAGCGCCGCATACTCATTTGCGATGCTGTCGAGCTGGGCCTGAACCTCGTCGAGCTGGGCCTGGGCGGCATTCAGTTTATCGGTGGTTTCTTTGGAAGCCTCCGCCGCATGGGCGCGAGCGGGCAGGCCAAAAAGAACTGCCGCAGAAGCGGCGCCGAACAGGGCCTTGAGGGCAGTGCGGCGCGAGAGCTCCTGGGAAAGGATGGAATCGCTGTTTGGTGACATATGTACTCCGTTACATGCTTATTTATATGTCGCTCAACTCATACATATTAGCGTACATATGGCGCGTCCCAACGATTTCCACGAACGGCAGGAAACTGCAAGGTCGGCGGCTCGTAAGCAAATACCAAAGATCAGGTTATGCGTACGCAAGCTCTGTTATGAGTACGTTAACATAATCCTCTGCTTTTCCTGGTTGATTTCCGATCTCAGCCGAACACATTGAGCAAATAGGCCATTCCCGCAGTTAGCCGAACGCCCCCGCGGCCCCTCCCGGGGTCCGGGGGCGCCGTTTTCCTAGTTGAAGGAACGGTGGAGATGTGTTTCGATGGGTCCGGTGGCCATGCTCCGCCC
>CABSNA010000206.1 GCA_902478865.1 uncultured Collinsella sp. | reverse complement strand
CCAGAGCGAACAAGTTGGCATGAAAAAGGCAAGGCATAGACCTTCTGGTCATGCCTTGCCTTTTGAATGACAAATTGTCGCTCTGGGCGGCGCGCAGCGTCGAGTCGTTACGCGGTTTGTAAAACCGCGTAACCTACACGGCCTGCGCCAACTTCTCGGCTCGCTCGGCGGCGGCGAGTGCCTCGATCACGGTGCCGAGCTGATCGCCCAGAAGGACGCCGTTGTAGGTGGAGTTGAAACCGATGCGGTGATCGGTCACGCGGTCCTGCGGCTGGTTGTAGGTACGGATCTTCTCGGAACGGTTACCGTGGCCGATCTGGCTCTGGCGCTCGGCACCGAGCTCTGCCTGCTGCTTCTCGAGTTCCATCTCGTACAGACGGGCGCGCAGCATCTGCATGCAGACCTCGCGGTTCTGGATCTGGGAACGCTGCTCCTGCGACTGCACCACGGTGTTGGTGGGCAGGTGGGTGATGCGCACGGCGGAGTAGGTGGTGTTAACGCACTGACCGCCAGGGCCGGAGGCACAGTAGGTATCGATGCGCAGGTCGGATTGGTTGATCTGAACGTCGATCTCCTCGGCCTCGGGAAGCACGGCGACGGTTGCCGTGGAGGTCTGGATGCGACCCTGGGACTCGGTCTTGGGGACGCGCTGGACGCGGTGCACGCCGGACTCGTACTTCATGACGGAGTAGACGCGGTCGCCCTCGACCTTGAACTCAATGGACTTAAAGCCACCGGCCTCGCTGGGGCTGGAGTCGAGCACGGTAGTCTTCCAGCCGCGCGACTCGCAAAAGCGCTGATACATCTTGTACAGGTCGCCGGCGAAGATGGCCGCCTCGTCGCCACCGGCGGCGGAGCGGATCTCGACGATGGTGTTCTTGTCGTCGTTGGGGTCGCTCGGGATGAGCATGTACTTGATGTCTTCCTCGAGCTGGGGGAGCTTGGCCTCGTTTTCGGAGATGTCCATCTGGAGCATCTCCTTCTCATCGGCATCGGTGGTATCGTGGAGCATTTCCTTGGCAGCCTCGATGTCATCGAGCGCGCCGATGTACTCGCGCGAGGCGGCAATGAGGTCGGACTGGTGCGCGTACTCCTTGTTGAGACGCGTGAACTCCTTGATATCGGAGGCGACGGCCGGGTCGGAAAGCTTCTTCTCGAGCTCCTCGTAGGCCTTGATGATCTTTTCGAGCTTGTCGCGCATGACGGACTCCTTTATATGCGTGAAGGTGAAAATCGGCAGAATTGATGGGACGCGGGGCGCCGCTGCGGGGGTAAGCCCAGCTAGAACATGTCGATCTTCAGATACATGCGCATCCCTTCGCGTATGGGGTACATAATTGCGGTCTAACCCATTCATGATAGCGTGCGCAGGCAAACCTGCATATAACCCGCACGGAATGATTGGTGCAAACAAACCTGACTCCATTGCACCAAGGGCTTGCTTTATGGCTAGAGCGTTTGGAGTAGGGCGATGAGGAAGCGGACACCCTGGAGGTAGGCGCGGCGAGTGATGCGCTCGTTAGTGCCGTGGACGCCGCGATCGCACTCGTCATCGTCGACCACAAAGGCCGAGAAGCGAATGCACTCGGAGCAAATGCGCTGGTAGTTGGCAGCGTCGGTCGCACCGATCACGGTCGAGGGCACAATTGCCACTGGCTCGAATGATCCGTTTTCCTCTGTCCCCAATGGATCACGGAAATAGCGGGCGGCGATGGCGCGAACGGCCTCGAGCCCCGGTCCACCGACATGCGGAGACGGCGAAGGCTCGGAGCTGCCGGGGCCCAACTCCACTTCGACACGACCGGCAAGGTCCGCCCCGGCAACCGCCTCACGGCAGCGCGCCACAACGTCGGCCACGCTCGTGCCCTCGAGCATGCGGAAGTTAATGTTGGCCCACATATCCTGCGGCATTACGTTGGCGCCGGTGCTGCCACCCTCGATCTGCGTGGGTGCGCAGGTGGTCGTCACGAGCGGGTAGAGCTTCTTGCTGGCGAGGCACTCGCGCACGATGGTGTCCTTGTTGAAGGCAATCTCGTCGGCCGTGTAGAGCCCCAACTCGACGAGTTGGGCGGCAAGCAGGTCCGTGACGCGCGTCGGCCACTCGAGATCGCAGATTGCGGTGATGGCACGGCCGAGCACCTCGAGCGATGTGCCGCCGTAGGGGTTGGACGAATGCCCGCCCTCACTCTTCGTCTTGAGCACGATATCGGCATAGCCTTTCTCGGCCAGGTCGGCATGCATAAGCCAGCCCTCGCCCGCGCCATACTCGGCAGCCGAAACGACGCGGTAGTCGCCCTCGTCGATCAGGTACTCAAGCTCAATGCCGCGCTCCTCGAGCGCGCGGCCGATGGCGCCTGCGCCGCACTGCGTGGTTTCCTCGTCCTGGCCAAAGGCGAGCAGCAGGGTACGCTTGTGCTCCCAGCCGTGCGCGAGCGCATACTCAACCGCCTCGAGAATGCCTGCGACCTGGTCTTTCATATCGATGGCGCCGCGACCCCAAATGTAGGTGTCGTCCACATGTCCGCTAAAGGGGGCATGCGTCCAGTCAGCCTCGGTGCCGGGTACCACGGGAACCACGTCCATGTGGCCCATGAGCATAATGGGCTTGAGGGCAGGGTCGGAACCGCCAAGCGTCACCAATAGCGAATGGTCGATAAGCTCGACCTTACCCGCCGTAAATACGTGCGGCCAAGCCTGCTGCATATGCGCGCGCAGGTCGTCGAACGGCTGCCAGTCCACCGCCTCGGCATCCATACTCGAGATGGTCGGAAACGACAGCACGCGACCCAAGCGCTCGCACGCGCCAGCCTCGTCTATATCGGCAAAATCGTCCTCATGCGCAAAGAAGCGCCAAACCTCGGCCATGACATCCTTTCGATTGTGATGACGAGGGCCGCCCCACCGGAGCGGCCCTGCCACATAAGCGTTTGCGGTCGGTTATTTGTCCTCGAGATAACGCGAGAGGAACTCGCGAGTGCGCTGGTGCTTGGGGTTGCCGAAGAGCTCGGCCGGCGCGGCATCCTCGAGCACTACGCCCTTGTCCATAAAGACCACGCGGTCGGACACCGTGCGGGCAAAGGCCATCTCGTGTGTGACGACCACCATGGTCATGCCGTCGGCAGCGAGCTTGCGCATGACCTCAAGCACCTCTCCCACGATCTCGGGGTCGAGTGCGGAAGTCGGCTCGTCGAACAGCATGATCTGTGGATTCATGCATAGGGCACGAGCGATGGCAACGCGCTGCTTTTGGCCGCCGGACAGGCGACCCACGGCGGCGTGCGCGAACTTCTCGAGCCCCACGCTCGTCAGATGCTCCATC
>CABSNA010000205.1 GCA_902478865.1 uncultured Collinsella sp. | reverse complement strand
TACCCAGGCTGCCCGCAAAGCCGAGCGCTTCGCGCGGAGCCGAGCCCATATACAGCGAGTTGTTGGGGCTCTGGAAAATCGACGTACCGCACGACATAAACGCGACACAGCACACGATCACAGGGATGGAAGAGTGCTCGTCGAGCGTGCTTACCGCAAAAAGCCCGCACACGTACACGCCCAGGCCGACCGCCGTGGGGCCCTCGCAGCCAACACGGTCCGAAACCGTTCCCGAAAGCGGGCCGATAAAGGCATTCACCATCGGCAGCGCCAAAAACAGCAATCCGGAAATGTCGGAACCAAAGCCGTGGGCGTCCTGAAAATAGAACGGCAGGATAAACTCGGATGCGCCAATACCAACGAACACGATGGGCATGCAGGCAAGGTTGATGGTAAAGGCCGAATTTGCAAAGCAGCGACGAGCGGCCTCGGCAAGGGACATGGGACGGTCGCCGGCCTCCGGCTTAACATGCGGCAACGTGTAGAGCCCCACGATAAACGAGATGACGCCAATGGGCAGGTTGATGAGGAAGATGCTCTCCCAGGGAAAGCTTGCCACCAGCATGCCACCGAGCACGGGGCCACACATCATGCCGAGGGCCACGAAGGTCGCGAGAATACCCATAGCACGACCGCGTTCGCGCGCCGGAAACGACTCGGTGATGATACCCATGTTGTTGGCCATGGCCGCCGCGCAACCGACACCCTGAACAATGCGTGCCAGGATAAGAACCTCGAGCGAGGACGAAAGGCCGCACAGCAGCGAACCGACCGAAAAGACGATGACGCCCAGCTGGAACACATTCACCTTGCCGCGCACGTCGCCCAGACGGCCAAACGGCAACATAGCCACGCATGTCGCAAGCAGGTACACCGAGCTCACCAGCTGAATGCGATCGAGGCCCACGTCCAGCTCCTTTTGCATCACGGGCAGCGCCACGGTCACGACGGTCGAATCCAAACACACCATAAACGTCATGATGAGCACGGTAAATAGAATCGCCCATTTGTTCTTGCCATGGGTGTCGCCCTCTAGGGCAATATGCTCGCGGCGCAGCTGCTCTGCAGTTTTCTCCATATCCATCCTTTCGAGTGGCGCAACGCAAAAACGGGGCCCCAATCGCCTGTAAACAGTCGCAATTGGGGTCCCGCCTACGGAATCGGAACGAAAGGCCACCGAAGCTTTCTGCCAGCATCGGCACCTTGTACGGAGCTAGCCTAGCACTGCTCGAGTGCCTGCTCAAGGTCGGCAATCAGATCGGCCGTGTCCTCGAGGCCGCACGACAGGCGCACCATGTCGGCGGAGATGCCACAGGCGATGAGCTCCTCATCGTTCATCTGGCGGTGCGTAGCGTTAGCGGGATGCAGGCAGCAGGTGCGGGCGTCGGCCACATGCGTGGCGATCTGGGCGAGCTTGAGGCTCTTCATAAAGGTCTCGGCCGCCGCGCGACCACCATTAAAGCCAAAGCTCACAACGCCGCAGGTACCGTTTGGCATGTACTTCTGAGCGAGGTCATAGTACTTGTCGCCCTCCAGGCCCGGATAGCTCACGAAGCGCACCTTGGGATGGCTCTGCAGGAACTTGGCAACGGCCAGGCCGTTCTCGCAATGACGCGGCATGCGCACATGCAGGCTCTCGAGCGAGCTGTTCAAGAAGAACGCCGCCTGCGGGTTCTGCATGGGGCCAAGATCGCGCATGAGCTGCGCGGTGGCCTTGGTAATGAAGGCGCCCTCGCGACCGAACTTCTCGGCATAGGTCACGCCATGGTAGCTCTCGTCAGGCGTGGTGAGACCCGGGAACTTGTCCGCATGGGCCATCCAGTCAAACTGGCCGTGGTCGACGATCACGCCGCCCAGGTAGGCAGCATGTCCATCCATGTACTTGGTGGTGGAGTGCGTAACGATGTCGGCGCCCCACTCAAAGGGACGGCACATCACGGGCGTCGGAAAGGTGTTGTCGACCATCAACGGCACACCGTGGTCATGTGCGGCCCTGGCAAAGCGCTCAATATCGAGCACGGCAAGGGCGGGGTTGGCGATGGTCTCGCCAAAGACGAGCTTAGTGTTGGGTTGGAAGGCTGCCTCCAACTCCTCATCGGTGCAGTCGGGGGCAACGAACGTGCAGGTCAGCCCCATACGGCCCATGGTGTGGGCGAGCAAGTTGTACGTGCCGCCATAGATGGCAGAGCTCGCGACTACGTGATCGCCGGCACCGGCCACGTTAAAGATCGCAAGGAAATTCGCGGCCATGCCCGAGCTCGTGAGCATCGCGGCAGTGCCGCCCTCCATCTCGCAGATCTTGGCGGCAACCAGATCGCACGTGGGGTTCTGCAGACGGCTGTAGAAGTAGCCCGACTCCTCCAGGTCAAACAGCTTGCCCATGTGCTCGGACGTGTCGTACTTCCACGTGGTGGACTGGTAGATGGGCACCTGACGCGGCTCGGCATCTCCCGGGTGATAGCCGCCCTGAACACACGTCGTACCGATGGTCTGCTTGCTCATATCTAGCTCCCTTGCCTGGGTTTTAGTTTTATTCGGTTCACGATACCGCTACCCCGCACCCCTCTCAACCCATCCCCAAGGTAGGTTATGTGACTAATTGATCAGGGGTATTTATCTCAAGCCTTGGGCATTTGCTCGATAGATAAAATGAGGCATCCATGAAGCTCTCGATGATTACACGCACCGTCACGGGTACCATAGGCGGGTACACCGTGACCAAGGAGACAACGATGAAGCAAATCGATACGGCCCAGCTCGACACCGCCGCCTGTCAGGCTCAGGCTGCCGAGTACCACGCCCGTGGCTTTAACTGCGCCCAGGCCGTCGCCTGCACGCTCGCGCCCGCCGTCGGGCTCGACCCCCAGATCGCCTTTACCCTCACCGAGGGCTTTGGTGCCGGCATGGGCGGCATGACCGAAACCTGCGGCGCCATCTCGGGAGCCGTGGCCATCATGGGCTTTGTAATGAGCGACGGCATGGAAAACCCCAAGACCAAGGGCCAGACCTACAAGCTGTCGCGCGAAATCGCCAAGCGTTTTGACGAGAAGAACACGACGACTGTCTGCGGCACGCTCAAGGGCATCGGATCGGATAAGGGTCCGCTCCGCAGCTGCCCTGGTTGCATCGACGATGCCATCGAGATCGCCTGTGATGTGCTAAAGCAGCTTGCCGAGTAAACAGCTGCGACATAAAACGGCGGCCGGCGCGCTTGGGATCTATCCAAAGCGCGCCGGCCGCCGTCGTTAGAACTCGGCAAATTCGGGAGCGGCGACCTCGATCTCCTCGCGCCCCGCCATAAGCTCGCGCATCTTAGCGCAAAACGGCTCCTGCTCCCCCGCTT
>CABSNA010000204.1 GCA_902478865.1 uncultured Collinsella sp. | reverse complement strand
GCATGATGATGCACTCGGCGTCTGCCGCCGGATCGGGAGCGCCGAGCCACTCGATGCCCACCTGGTGGAACTGGCGCAGGCGGCCCTTCTGGGGACGCTCGCCGCGGAACATGGCCTCGGCGTAGTAGGCCTTAAACGGCGTGGAGCCCTGGGGCACCAGATTGTTCTCGACGACAGCGCGCACCACGCCGGCCGTGCCCTCGGGGCGAAGCGCCAGGCGCTGCTTGGGCTTGAGTTTGGTGTCGGTGCCCTCGGTAAAGACGCGTTCCAGGTTGGCACCACTGAACACGCGGAACATTTCCTTGCGCACGACGTCGGTCGACTGGCCGATACCGTGGACAAACACGTCCACCTGCTCGATCGCGGGCGTCTCGATAGGTTTAAAACCAAACGGCTCGAACACGCCGGCAGCGATCTGCTGCATCTTTTGCCAGGCGCGCATCTCGGCGCCGATAAGGTCGCGGGTTCCCTCCGCCTTCTGTGCCTGCATGGGCAAACACCTTTCTTTTGTATCGCGTCATAGGTAGTGGTCATTATACGGCACAAAAACAAAACGCGGCGGCGCGTCTGACCGAACGAGGGTATGGGGACTCGTTCGGCCAGACGCGCCGCCGCTGTTTGTGATCCGTTTTCCTCCGTCCCCTTCGGATCACGCGACCCCTTGGGGACGGAGGAAAACGGATCATTTCGTAGGCCCGTGGCCGCCTTGGAAACCGAATGATGGTACGAGCATCCATTCGGCTTCCAGGGCAGCCACGGACAGAACGGAGCGAACAGAAAAGAGCACGTAGACCTGCCATAGCTCACCGACAAAGCTCATGCCGGCAAGAACGGCAGAGGTGGCGATAACGGTGAGGGAGCCCAGGACGCGGCCGCTCACCTTATCGGCGACGTGGCCGATCACAAGCGAACCCACAACGCTCACCACGGTGGAGATGGCATTGGAGACGTTGTACTGCGCAAGGGAAATACCCAGGTTGCTGACGATCAGCGGCTGGAACAGGCTCATGCAGTTGACGAAAATCGTGTAACACGTGGCCATGATCACGAAGCCGGAGGCCACCACGAGCCAGCCGGGGAAGAACTTACGCTGCTGGGGCATACTGCTCCTTTTAGACAAACGAATAGCCTGCGCCGGGCGCCGGTAGTGCCCAAGATTGCCTTGAAAGACAAGGGCATAGGCCTTACGGCCATGCCCGCAGGCTTGAAAGGCAAGGTTGGGTGCTACCGGTGGTCGGCGATATAGCCCAAAGCGACGGCGGTATAGGCCGCGGCACCGAGCGGCAGCTCGGCATCGTTAAAACGTGCCTTGGGATGGTGCTGGGCAAAGTGTTCGTCCGTGTCGGTTACGGCCGCGCCCACGGTAAAGTACGCACTTGGGATCTTGCTCGAGATAAGCGCGAAGTCCTCACTCGCCATGGCATGGAAAAGCGGCAAGAAAGCCGTCTTGGGCAGCACTGCGCCCACGTAGCCAAGCGACGCCTGAGTCATATCGCTGTCGAGTACAAGCGGCGGAACATCCGAAAGCGTCTCGATGGTCGCCGGCGTACGATAGGTCGTAGCAACGCCGTTAACGACCTCCGCGATGCGGGTCTTTAGGTGAGCCATGAGCTCAACATCAAAGCCGCGCAGCGTTCCCTCGAGCACGCAGGTGTCGGGGATGACGTTGGCCGCCAAGCCGCCGGCGAACTTACCAACGGTAAGTGCGACTTCCTTGGCCGCCGGCACCTCGCGGGAGATAAGCTCCTGGAGCGCCAGGTGCACGTGGACGCCGGCCGTGATGGGGTCGATGCAGATCTCGGGGCTGGAACCGTGGCCGCCCTTGCCCTGGAGCGTGATGCGGAAACCGTACACGCCCGAGAGCGCCGGGCTGCCGTAGAGCACCAGGCCAAGCGGCGACTGGCTGTTGACATGCATGGCAAAGGCCGCCTGAGGGCGCGGGTTCTCGAGCAAGCCGTCGGCGATGGCAGCGCGTGCTCCCTCAAAGGTCTCCTCGCCCGGCTGGAACAGCAACTTGACGGTAGCGTTGGCCTCCACAAGCTCGGCCTCGCGGGCCTTGAGCAGGCGCGCCGCACCAAGCAGGGCCGTCGCATGCATATCGTGGCCACAAGCGTGCATGCAGCCGTTGGTAGAGGCGAAAGGCTCGCCCGACTCTTCGGCAACGGGCAGGGCATCCATGTCGCCACGAAGCATGACGACCGTTCCGGCCTGCTCGTCCTTGCACGTGCCATTGCCCTGAGCGGCCGCGGCCGCACCGGAACCGATCAGGCCAACGACGCAGGAACCGTCGACGAGCGTGGTATGGGGGATGTCCATCTCGTCCAGACGTGCCTGGATATAGGCAGACGTCTGCGGAAGA
Source organism: uncultured Collinsella sp. (assembly GCA_902478865.1). GTDB lineage: Bacteria > Actinomycetota > Coriobacteriia > Coriobacteriales > Coriobacteriaceae > Collinsella. Next base: position 984 of record CABSNA010000204.1, on the reverse strand, counting down.
TTGTTACCCAGCTCGGGCATCTGGTGTAGATCGTGTCGCCACGCAGCGAGCTCGTCTGCAAAAGCCCGAGCTTCTGCGACAAGACCGTCACCGATAGCGGTCTGCGCCGCTGTGGTAGCCTGAGGCGCTGGTTGCGGTTGAAAATCGGACAGAGCTGATGCCATAGAAGCCCTCCAGTAACGTTTTTGCAGCACGCACTTTGATAGCGTAAAGTGCAAGGTACAACTGTAAGGGCATGACATAAAAATGCCGCCCTGGGAGGGCGGCGCAACAAGTTGTTTACAATTGCGGGTGTGATTTTCGGCGCAAGAAATCGAAATGCGTCTCGCTCAAGATAATCGAAAGAAAGATGAGCGCGAAGCCGGCGAGCAGGCGCGAGGTGAGCGCCTCCCCCATCAGCAGCACCGAGAACAGCACGCCCGAAGGCGACTCCATCGAAAGGAGCAGTGAGCCCGTCGAGGCCGAGACATGCGCCAGGCCGACGTTTTGGATGAGCAGAGCCGCGCATGTGCAACCAACCGAGAGAAACGCCATCGCGCTGATAAAGCTCGGCGTCCACACGGACAGAGGCGCTTGGGTCTCGAATAGCAGCGACGTTGCCAGGCTCAGCACGCCGTTGCCCACAAACATCCAAAACGTGATGACGTTGATGTCCATTTTGCGACCGTACTTGGCAGTTACCGCCATCTGGATGGCGAAAAAGGCCGCACCCGCCAGCGTAATGACGTCACCAATGTTGAATTCAACGCTATCGAGTGCGACGAGGCCAATGCCCGCTAGGCACAGCAGCGCGGCACCCAAGTTGTAGCGCGTGAGCTTTTCGCCGCTCAGGAAATAGCTCGCGAACGGCACAAGGATGCAATACGTGCCCGTCAAAAAAGCATTCTTGCCCGCCGTAGTATGTGCCAGACCGACCGTCTGCAACGCATAGGCCGCCCACATGAGCACGCCCATACTCAGGCCAACGATCAGGTTGCGAGCGTT
>CABSNA010000203.1 GCA_902478865.1 uncultured Collinsella sp. | reverse complement strand
CGCTATAGAGCTCGCAGAACTCAACGACGGTGGGAAGCTTGTCGCCCGGTTTAAGAGTGCCATCCTCGATGCTTCGACGAATATCTGCAGCTATCGCCTCGTATTTGGGAATCATTGAACCTCCTTTCCGACATATATCAATACGCAAGTAAGTATAACCCTTAACAAGGCACCCATATAACCTTTATCTAAGAAGCTCGATAAAGAAAAAAGAAAAAGACGCTTTACTTTTAGAATTAGAGCGCTATAGTTTAAGCAACGAACGGAATCTTTCCGCAGAACAGGATCGACCGTTTGGGGACGGTTTTGTTTTGGCGGGTTGGATATCGGTATGACCGGTGCGCGCCCGCGCCGGATAACCTGCCAAAGCAAACCCGTCTCCAACCGGAAGCTCTAGAACACGAAAGCGAGGACTTTGATGGCACAGTATCAGCTGCCCAACGACTTCTTCTTTGGCGCTGCTATGTCCGGCCCGCAGACTGAGGGTCAGTGGAACCAGGGCGGCAAGCTCGAGAACCTGTGGGACACCTGGTCCATCCAGGATCTGGGCTCGTTCTACAACTGCGTTGGCTCTTACGCCGGCAATGACTTTATGGCCAAGTACCAGGAAGACCTTCGCATTTTGAAGGACTTGGGCCTGGATACCTATCGCACTTCCATCCAGTGGAGCCGTCTGCTCGATGCCGACGGCAACCTCAACGAGGAAGGCGCCGCGTGGTATCACGAGTTGTTCCGCGCCTCTCGCGAAGCCGGCCTGGAGCCGTTTGTCAACTTGTACCACTTTGACATGCCCACCTACCTTTTTAACCGTGGCGGCTGGGAGAGCCGTGAGGTTGTCGAGGCTTACGCACGTTACGCCGACGTCGCCTTCCACGAGTTTGGCCAGGAGATCAAGTACTGGTTCACCTTTAACGAGCCCATCGTCGAGCCCGAGCAGCGCTATCAGGAGGGCGTGTGGTTCCCGCAGCTCCACGACTTTAGCCGCGCTCGCACCGTGCAGTATCACATCTCGCTGGCACATGCGCTGGCCGTGGCCAACTACCGTCGCGCCTATGACGAGGGCGCCGTTCGCAGCGATGCCAAGATCGGCATGATCAACTGCTTTACCCCGGTCTACACCAAGGAGAACCCCAGCGAGGCGGACCTCGAGGCCGTGCGTATGACCAGCGGCATCAACAACCGCTGGTGGCTCGACCTCATTACCAAGGGCGAGCTTCCCGCCGACGTGCTCGACAGCCTGGCCGAGGGCGGCGTTAAGCTCCCGTTCCGTGCCGGCGACCAAGAGATTCTTAAGCAGGGTGTTGTCGACTGGCTCGGTTGCAACTACTACCACCCCACGCGCGTTCAGGCGCCGGCGAGCAAGATCGACCAGTACGGTCTGCCGCACTTTGCCGACGAGTACGTGTGGCCCGACGCCGTTATGAACGAGAGCCGCGGCTGGGAGATCTACCCGCAGGGCCTCTACGACTTTGGCATGGACTGCGCTAAGAACTACCCCGATCTTGAGTGGTTCGTTTCCGAGAACGGCATCGGCATCATGGACGAATACAAGAACCGAGACGCCGAAGGAACCATCCAGGATGACTACCGCGTCGACTTTGTACGCCAGCACCTGGAGTGGGTTGCCAAGGCAATTGCCGAGGGCGCCAAGTGCCGTGGATACCATTATTGGGCCGTCATCGATAACTGGTCTTGGGCGAATGCCTTTAAGAACCGTTACGGTTTTGTCGAGGTCGACCTTATGGACGGCTACAAGCGCCGCCTTAAGAAGTCGGCAGCTTGGCTCAAGCAGGTCGCCACGACTCACGTGGTTGATTAGCGAACGGGCGAACGCCCAGACCGCGCGCCGCTGCGCGCAACACATGGCACATCTGGTGGCAGAGGGCGACAGACCACCGTGCGCATAGGAAAAGGCCGGATTTGAAAGTTAGGAGCAATCATGGCCAGTGACAACGGAAAGAGCTTCCTCGACAAGTTTGCCGAGGTCTCTGCGAAGGTGGGAAACCAGGTTCACCTGCGTTCCCTGCGTGACGCCTTCGCGACCATCACGCCGCTCTATATCCTTGCGGGTATCGCGGTTCTTATTAACAACGTCGTGTTCCCTCTGTTCCCGCTCGATGCGGCGGGCCTTGCCAACCTTCAGACGTGGGGTTCGGCAATTACGCTGGGCACCCTCAACGTCTCTGCCATTATCTTGGCCGGATTGATTGGCTACAGCCTCGCTAAGAACAAGCGTTTCGATAACCCGCTCGCTTGCGTGGTCGTCGCTATCTCTGCTTTCGTCATCATGATGCCGCAGCAGATCACCGCCTCGCTTGCCGCCACGAGCCCGCTGCTCACCGACAAGATCACCTCCGCCGAGGTCACGGGCGCCCTTTCGACTGCCAACACCGGCACCAACGGTCTGTTCTCGGCTATTATCATCGCCCTGCTTTCCGTCTCGCTCTTCATCAAGATTTCTGGCGTCGAGAAGCTCAAGGTTAAGCTGGGCGAGGGCGTGCCTCCCGCGGTCTCCAACTCCTTCAACGTCATGATCCCGATGCTGCTCAACCTCGCGATCTTCGCTCTTGCCGCAGCCCTGCTCGCCGTGTGCGCCGGCACCGATCTGTGCACCATCATCTCCACGTGCATCTCCAACCCGCTCAAGAGCATCATGAACGCCGGTCCGTGGGCTGTTATCCTCATCTACACCCTTGCTAACCTGCTGTTCTGCGTCGGTATTCACCAGTCCACCATCTCTGGCGCTACCGTCGAGCCGATCCTGACCATGCTCATCGTCGACAACATGGCTACCTTTGCCGCCGGTGGCACCATCCAGCCCGATCACTACATGAACATGCAGATCGTTAACAGCTTCGCCCTCATCGGCGGCTCGGGCTGCACCCTCATGCTTCTGCTCGACACGCTCCTGTTCTCCAAGAACAAGGCTTCCGAGACCGTTTCCAAGATGGCTATCCTGCCTGGTCTGTTCAACATCAACGAGCCGGTTATCTACGGTTACCCCATCGTGTACAACCTGCCGCTCATGATCCCGTTCGTCCTTCTTCCCGATCTGTTCATCGGCATCACCTATGGCCTTACCTGCGCAGGCATCATCAGCCCCTGCATCGCCCAGGTGCCCTGGACCATGCCTCCCGTCATCAATGCCCTGCTCGCTACGGGCTTTGACTGGCGCGCCGGCGTGTGGCAGGCTCTCGAGATTGTCATTGGCATGGCCGTCTACCTGCCCTTTATGAAGATTTCCGAGAAGGCAATCGCCAAGCAGGAGGCTCTCGCCGAGTAGAACGCCTAACGTTCGTCCCTTTCACCTTTGCGGGCGCCGGTACGCGGTGCCGGTGCCCGCGGCTCTCTCCCTTG
>CABSNA010000202.1 GCA_902478865.1 uncultured Collinsella sp. | reverse complement strand
GTCCAGGACGGTGCCGAAGGTGGTGTGGCGGCAGTGATCGGACCAGTAGGTGTCGATCACGCGGATCTCGGTGATGGTGGGGTCGCGATCCTCATCGCGGAAGTACTGCTGGCAGAAGGCGATGTCCGCCTCGTCCATGGCAAGGCCGCGCTCGGAAATAAAGGCGGCAAGGCCGGCTTCGTCGAGCTCGCGGAAACCGTCGAGCACCTCGACGGGCTGGGGCTCGGGGGTCTCCATGTACAGCGTCTCGGGCAGGTCGAGCGAGGCGATGCGCGCCTCGACGGGGTTCACCACGTAGTGCTTGATGGCATCAATGGCGGCCTCGTCCAGAGCGCCCGAGATCATATAGACCTTGGCGGAGCGCACGGCGGGGCGCTCGCCCTGGCTGATGAGCTGCACGCACTCGCTGGCGGAGTCGGCGCGCTGGTCAAACTGGCCAGGCAGGAATTCGACGGCAAAGACGGCGCCATCGCTTGCGGGGAGCTCGTCGTAGGTCACATCGACCTGGGGCTCGCTAAAGACGGTCGGCACGCAGGACCGGAAAAGCTCCTTGTCGATGCCCTCGACGTCGTAGCGGTTGATGATCCTCAGGGCCTCGATGCCCTTGATGCCGAGAATTTCGGTCAGCTCGCCCTTGAGCTGCTGAGCCTCGACGTCGAACCCGGGTTTCTTCTCCACGTAGATACGAGAGACCATTGGTTCCTGCCTTCCTGATCGGTTGGGCGTACGGTACGGTATGCGGCAGCGGTCGGTTTGCGGGGTCTGCCCTGCGGTCGCCTTGAGCCACATGTTTGTAAACCTCACTATGATACGACAGCTCGCGGCGCGTTGAGGACGGCGAGGGTGCTACAGTGAAGCGCAAACAAGAGAAAGGCATCACATGGCATTCGTTTCGCTCGCCATCATCGCACTCGTGGCCTTTGCGAGTCCTTTTATCGCCTCGGCGATTCCCGGAAAACCCGTTCCCGAGACGGTCTTTTTGCTCGTGCTCGGCGCGGTACTGGGACCCCATATGCTCGGCGTCATCCATGTAGATGCTGAGGTCTCGCTTGTGTCCGAGCTGGGCCTGGCCTTTTTGTTCCTGCTTGCCGGCTTTGAGATCGACCCCAAGAGCATCACGGGCGTCGAGGGGCGCTACGGCTTGGCGACGTGGGTCGTCACGTTTGGTATCGCCTGGCTTGCCGTGCGCTTTACCCCGTGGTTCTCAGTCAGTCATTTCGACGGTATCGCCGTGACGCTTGCCCTCACTTCGACGGCGCTCGGTACGCTTGTGCCCATCATGCGTGAGCGCTCGCTCACCGGCACGCGCGTGGGCGACTCGATTCTCGCGTATGGCACTTGGGGCGAGCTCGGTCCCGTGCTCGCCATGTCGGTGCTGTTGTCTGCCCGCACTGGCATCCAAACGCTCGTTATCCTTGGCTTGTTTGCGGTGGTTTGCGTGTTGCTGGCCGTGGTCCCGAGCCGCTCCAAGCGCGTCGGCAGCCGCTTCTTTGCATTTGTTGAGGAGCGCGCCGATACCACGTCGCAGACCTTCGTGCGCCTGACGGTGCTCATCCTGGTCACGCTCGTGGCATTCTCGGCTGTCTTTGATCTCGACATCGTGTTGGGTTCTTTTGCCGCCGGCTTTGTCCTGCGCTATATCATCCCCGAGGGCAACCATACGCTCGAGACCAAGCTCGACGGTCTGGCCTACGGTTTTTTGATTCCGTTGTTCTTTACCGTATCGGGCGCAAAGATCGATCTGACGGCCGTGGCGTCGCGCCCGGGTCTGCTCGTGGGCTTTATCGTGGCGTTGTTGATTATTCGTGCCGTGCCCATTCTTATTTCCATGAGCATTTGTCCTGCGACGCGCGATGTGTCGGCGTATGGTCGCATTACCGTGGCCCTGTACTGCACCACGGCGCTTCCGATCATCGTTGCCGTGACGAGTGTTGCCGTCAACGCGGGCGCGCTGTCGCAAGATATTGCGTCGGTCATGGTTGCCGCCGGTGCCATCACGGTGTTCTTGATGCCATTGCTCGCGCAGCTCTTCTACCGCGTGGTGGATGCCGCACCGGTCGCCGCCGTGGCAGAGGTTGCCGAGCATCCATCCGATGCGCTCGACATCTTGCGCGCCCACCACGACCTAGCGAGCTTGCTCGCGCGCGAGCACGAGCTGCTGACCTCGCATGGCCATGGTCGCGTATTCGAGGGCCTGCCTACGCTCGATACGATTGCCGAGCGTCTTTCCGCCGAGGCGGCGAGCGGCCACATCGATGCCCGCATCGTGGACGCGGCGCACCTGCTTGCCGATAAGACCTATGGAGACGAGGTCGACCCGTCCGAGCTGACTCCGCGTGAGCGCCGCCGCCTGGAGCGCGCCAAGCTCGCTGTGCGCGAATACCGCCGCCGCATGCTGGAGCTCTATGCACGCGATGAGGCCCAGGACGACGACGGCAAGTAGCAAGGAATGTCGGGATACGGGTTCCGTCCAAATAATAGAAGGCGCGCTGCCTGCGGTTGATGCAGGCAACGCGCCTTTTGCGTTGAGCTTCGTTGAGGTTCGAAGTAGTGGACTAGTTGGCCATGACGCCTTCGGTCCAAGCTTCAACGTCCTCGATGCGCAGGACGTTGGCGACCTCGGCCACGCAGTCGACGCTGGCAAGCTCGGCGGCGGCAGCCTGGACGTCCTTCTCGAGCGCGCGGTGCGTTAGGAAGATGACCGAGCAGGCATCGCTGACGCCCGATTTGCCGTCCTCGACCTGGTTGATGAGCGAGATCGAGATGTTGTGCTTGGCAAAGATGTCGACCGTCTCGGACAGGGCGCCCACGCGGTCGGCGACTTTCAGGCGCACATAGTACTTGGTCTGGAGCTCGTCCATGGGCTTAAAGGCGAGGTTGTGACCATAGGGCTCAATCTCGGGCAGCGGAGCAACGCCGCGGCTGATCTGCTCGGAGAGCGACAGGATGTCGCCCACGACGGCACTCGCGGTGGGGAAGGAGCCTGCGCCGGCACCGTAGAACATGGTCTCGCCCACGGCGTCGCCTACCACGTAGACAGCGTTCATGGCGCCGTTGACCTTGGCGAGCATGTGGTCGGCGGGGATCAGCGTGGGATGCACGCGGACGTCGACGCCGGCGTCGGTGTTGCGTGCGATGCCCAGCAGCTTGATGGTGTAGCCGAGCTCGCGGGCCTGGGCGATGTCCTCGGCGCCGATGGTACGGATACCCTGCTGGTAGACATCGTCGGTGGTCACGCGGGTGCCAAAGCCGATGGAAGCGAGGATTGCCGTCTTGCTGGCGGCGTCGAAGCCGTCGACGTCGGCGGACGGGTCGGCCTCGGCATAGCCCTTAGCCTGGGCGTCGGCGAGCACGTCAGCGTAATCGGCGCCCTCGGCGTCCATGCGCGACAGGATGTAGTTGGTGGTGCCGTTGAG
>CABSNA010000201.1 GCA_902478865.1 uncultured Collinsella sp. | reverse complement strand
GAGTTCGTCGATGCGTTTGAGCGCCTCGTCGGTGTGGCCCTCCTCAATTAAAGCGGCCAGGCCGCGTAGGAAGTGGCGCATATCGTGGCGAAGAATCGACAGCTCGCGCCCAGATTGACGCCAAGCCTCGAGCTCTTTGATGGCGGCGCTGTCGCGGGTTTCGAGCATCCAGCGCTCTCGCTCGGCGGTTTCCTTTTCTTCGTATTCACGCAGGTAAACGGCAAGAAACATAAGATAGAAGGCACAGAGCGCAAATGCCAAAAACTCAACCGTTACCACCGAGCCCGAGTGGAACAGCGTGGTGTAGACGTTGGTGGCATAGTCAAAGACGTAATAGACGAGCGGCAGGATTAAAAGGATGCCCAGCTCGGTGGTGCTTTTAATTGCCAAGCGCGGACCGATGTCGCCGGCCCAATGCAACAGGACGGCAAAGACGGCGAGTGTGGTCGCGATGCGCGCCAGATAGTACGCGATCTGAGAATCGGTTGCGGCAAATGCGGCGATGCCCATCCAATTGCTGAACTGGCAGCTCAGATAGGCACTCGTAATGCCGAGCACGGCAAGCAGCGGGCTCAGGCGGTAGCGCGCGCACAAATAGATGACGAGCGGCAGATGCACGACGAGCGGATATACCTGGCGGGCAAAAAGCTCGCCGCCGACGGCATTGGCGAGGCCAAATGCGCATCCGGTTACGGCACCGACCAACACCAGTTCAAGCGCATGACGCCGGTTGATCTCGACACCGCACAGCGCCGCCGAGGCAAAGACGCCAAAGAGTAGCGTCGTGGCGTGGTGGATTGCCCAAAGGACCATTTCGACCGAGGAGACCATCAGTGTCTCCCACCCTCAAAGCGCGCCGCAAAGTAGGCGTCTTGGAATCCCTGCTTGCAGCTGCGCGAAAGCGGGATGCACGCGCCCGAGCGCATGACGATGTCCGTGCGGTCAAAGTGATCGATATTGCGCAGGTTGACCTGGTAGCTGCGGTGGCATTTAAAGAAGACCGCGTTTTGCTCCAAGCGGTCCTCGACGCTGCGGAACGACTCGAGTGCCTCGATATCGCGTCCGTCGCGCAGGTGGAAGACCACGTGCTTGTTGCGCGCCTCGGCATATTCGATGTCGGACAGGCGCAGGGCGTGGTAGCCAAAGGAAGTTTTGATCACGAGCTCGTCGGTTGCCGCCGGGCGCATGCTCGAAAGCTCGTCGAGTAACTGCGCCAGGCGTTCGTAAGTCACGGGCTTGAGCAGATAGTCGAAGGCGCGGACCTCGTAGGATTCAAGCGCGAACTCGGGCGACGAGGTGAGGAACACCAGGCGCACGGCGGTGTCGGCCTGGCGCAGTTCGCGTGCGGTGTCCATGCCGTTGACGAGCGGCATGATCATGTCGAGCAGAATGATGTCGGCGCGCGATGCGGCATGGCGGGCCAGCAGGTCCTCGCCGCGCGTGACGAGCGCAACATCGACCGTCGTGCCCGTCTCGGTCGACCAACGGTCGATCATCTGGTGCAGTCTATCTAGAAAAGCGACATCATCGTCGCAGGCAATAATCTTGAGCATTCTAAGCCCCCTTAGTAGTTCGATTTTGCCACATTGGGTGCGGACCGCTTGTGGGGGTGCGGACCGTTTGCGCCCCACGGCGTGCAACTCGCGCCAAGCGGTATTGCGGTGGCGAAAGATGCCTCCTGCGCCATCGAGAGCTCAGCTATCCTCAGCTTGCCAGTTCGAATATGGACCTGCCACATGATTGAATCTTTATTTCAACTTTACACCTAGGTTTACAGCTGTCTTGTCAGCTGTAAACCTAGGTGTCATACTAAAGCCCCAAGATTCGCCAAAAGAGAGGGGCCTTGATGGCACAGAGCGCGAACATGGATGCGTCGGAGCTTGCACGCGATATCGCGGCCGGCCTGGCATCGGCAACGACGGCAACGGAGCGTGCGGCACTGGTGCCCGCAGAGCTCGTCGAGGCCATTCATCAACTAAAAACCCAACGTGACGCGGTGATCCTGGCGCACTATTACGTGGCGCCCGAGGTTCAAGCCGTTGCCGATTACGTCGGCGATAGCTTCTACCTGGCAAAGCTCGCCAAAAGCCTGCCGCAGCAGACCATCGTGTTGTGCGGCGTGGAGTTTATGGGCGAGAGCGCCAAGCTGCTCAATCCCACTAAGACCGTGCTGCTGCCCGAGCCGGGCGCGGACTGTCCCATGGCGCACATGGTCAAGCGCGAGACGGTCGACGCGGCGCGCGCCGAGTACGGCGACGACCTGGCCGTGGTGTGCTACGTCAACTCCACGGTCGAGATCAAGAGCTGGAGCGACGTGTGCGTCACCAGCTCCAACGCCGTTAAGATCGTGTCCGAGCTGCCGCAGCAGCATATCCTGTTCATTCCCGACCAAAACCTGGGACGCTTCGTAGCCGAGCAGGTGCCGCAAAAGCACGTCATCCTCAACAACGGCTACTGCCCGCGCCATCACATCATCACCGTCGAGCAGATCGTCGACGCGACGGAGGCCCACCCCGACGCGCTCGTGCTGGCGCACCCCGAGTGCAAGGCCGACGTCCTGGCCGAGGCCGACTACATCGGCTCCACCGCCGGCATCATCAAGTATGCCGAGGAGTCCGACGCGAGCGAGTTCATTATCGTGACGGTCCGCGGCGTGCTCTACGAACTCGAGCGCCGCTGCCAGGGCACCGGCAAGAAGTTCTACTTCCCCGTGGTGCAGCCCACCTGCGTCAACATGGATCTCATCACGCTCGAAAAGCTCGTGCGCTGCCTGGAGACGGGTGAGGGCGAGGTGCAGATCGGCGTGTCGGACGAGGCTGCCGACCAGGCCAAACTCACGCTCGACCGCATGCTCGAGTACGCAGCACGCTAGAACAATGTTGCATGAGGGACGGTCCCTTATGCCACATTACAAGGGAGAGGATTCCTGTGGAAACCAAGCAATACCCCGATATGGAGTGCGACGTCGTCATTGCCGGCTGCGGCGTGGCGGGTCTGTACGCGGCCCTCAATCTGCCGACGAGCACGCGCGTGATCATGCTCTCCAAGGGCGCGGTCGATGAGTGCGATTCGATGCTCGCGCAGGGCGGCATCTGCGTGCTGCCCGAGGGCTCGGACTATGATGCCTTCTTTGAGGACACCATGCACGCCGGTCACTACGAGAACCGCCGCGAGAGCGTCGACATCATGATCCGCTCGAGCCGTTCGGTCATCAACGACCTGCTAGCGATGGGCGTGGATTTTGAGCGCAAGGCCGACGGCAGCCTCGACTTTACCCGCGAGGGCGCGCACAGCCGTCCGCGCATTGCCTTCCATGCCGACATTACGGGCAAGGAGATCACGACCAAACTGCTCCAGGCCGTTCGCAAGCTGGACAACGTGCAGATTTTGGAGCACGTGGCCATGACCGACATCCTGAC
>CABSNA010000200.1 GCA_902478865.1 uncultured Collinsella sp. | reverse complement strand
GACCATGCTGTGGTGCTGTCGTATTCGCCCGTTATGCTCATTGGCGGCGGGCGTGTGCTGCTTTCGCGTTGCCGTCGTTCGCGCGAGCTTGCCGAAGGAGAGCGTGCGCTGTATGTGGCGCTTGAGGCCGGCGATACCGCCGCTGGTGTTGAGGCGTGGCTGGCGCTGCAGACGTTGCCGGTTGCGGCCGTTGATGTTGCTAGGGGTTTTGATCTTGGTATCGGCGAGGTCGATACCGCGCTGCGCGGGCTGGTGGCGCAGGGCGCTGCTTGCGCGCTTGCTGGCTCGGATGGCTCGCTGTATGCAGATTCTTCCGCGCTCGACGCCGTTATGGATGCGCTGGCGGCGACCCTGTCAGCCATGCACGCGGCGGCTCCCAAGGAGACGGGCTTTACGCCTGGCGCCGTTGCCCATGCTGCGTGGCCTGCCGCTGATGAAGGCGTTGCCTCGGCTCTGATTGCCGAGGGCTGCTCGCGTGGCGTGTGCGCCGCCGAGGGCGCCGAGGTATTCGATCCGCATTCGGCCGCCGCGGCGGCACGCGTGGTGCATGAGGCGTGTGAGCGCATCGTGGCGCTGCTCGATGGGGCCGGCCTCGATGCGCCGACGTTGCCCGAGGTAGGCGAACAACTGCAGCTCGGCCGCGACACCATGACGCGTGCCCTGCGCGAGCTTTCGCTCAACCGCTCGATCGTTAAGGTCGAACGCGACGTTGCCCTGTCCACTACCGCCGAGGCCCATGCGCGCGAACTCGTCGCCGCCGCCATTGAGGCAGCCGGCGGCGCTGCCACCACGAGCGTGCTGCGCGAGGCCCTGGGCGTGTCGCGCAAACGTGCCATCAGCATCTTGGAGCACCTGGATGCCGTACGCTTCACAGTCCTCGACAAGGATGCCGGCGGCCTGAGGTCCCTACGCTAGATTGGCTGCTCGGTTTGGTAAAATACCGCCGCACTTGGGAACGGATGGGCTCCGGTGGGCTCCGCGGTCCTCAAAACCGTTGCGAGGCGTGCAAAACGTCTTGGATGTGTTCGATTCACATACGTTCCCGCCATATGCTACCAGCGCTTTTGTGCTCGCGGTCTTGCTGCGTGCCGCAAAGGCGCTGTTTTGTTTTTGCACGAGCTTTTCGTAGCACCGCTATTTCTGCGGCGGTATTTGGCTTCGTGCACCGGGTTTCGAGCATGCCGATGGAGGTGGTTTGCCGTATGACTACCGTAAGACGCGCCGATCTTTCTTGTGTCGTCCAGGCGGGCGGGCTGTCCTCGCGCATGGGTTGCGATAAGGCGCGCATGGCGTTTTGCGGCGAGCCGCTCATCGAGCGCGTGTTGGGTCGGCTGGCGCCAGTTGCCGGCGAGTTGGTCGTGACGACGTCGCGTTCCAGCGAGCTTGCCTATCTTGAGGAGCACGCGTTTGGCGGCCTGGTGCCGCGTGTGGTGGCGGACCTTGAAGGGCCGGCGGGTGCCATGCGCGGCATCGCGAGCTCGTTGGCTGCGGCTCGGCTGCCGCTCGTGGCGATCGTTGCCTGCGATATGCCGTTTGTCTCGCCGGAACTCATCGGCGCGCTTGCCGATCGTGTTGAGGCCGAGGCGCTCGATGCGTGCGTGCCGCGCGAGGAGCGGGGGATTGAGCCGCTTTGCGCTGTCTGGCGCCGTGACGCGTGCGCGCCGGTTGCCCAAGAGTTGCTCGCCTGCGACCGCCAACGCATTCGCTGCCTGATCAATCGCGTTCAGGCCGGTTATATGGATGAGCCGCAGATCGTTAAGGCCGCCGGCTCCACGCTCTGCTTCGAGAACGTCAATACACCCGAGGAGTTTGCGGCAGCCGAGCTGCTCGCCTAGACGATGGGAGATGCCATGTCTCACGATATTTGCCCCGACACGGGAGAGCCTTGCACTTGCGACGGGTCCGAACCCTGTACCTGCGGTTGCGGTGGCTGTGGGCATACCGCGGAAGAGGAAGCGGCCGCCGCGGCGTATCGTGAGGCACACCGCGGCGACCCGTCCGGTGATGCCCTCGACCACGAACGCAAGATCATCGTGTCGTTCGACAGCACCTTCGATGTGATGGAATGCGAGCAGCTGTGCCTGGATGCCGGCGTGCCCGGGCGCATTATGCCTTTGCCCGGCTCCATTACCGCCGGTTGCGGGCTGTGCTGGGCCATGCCGTTCTCGGGCGATGCGCTCGCCGCCTTCCGTGCTGCCACCGAAGGCCGCATAACCCCCGCCGATTACCATCAGCTCGTCCTCTAGCCGTCAGCACCACCACAAAGGCGCCTGTCCCCAATGTGGTGGTTTGGAACACGTGGACGAAACAGGTTTGAAACACGGGTTTTGCACGTCAGGCACTCAAAAACGCCTCTACCTGCATCGTAATCAAAACGAAACATCTGCTCGTCTGCTTATGCGAAACTTTCCCGCAACAGTGCGATATTATCCATACTCGATAAAGTTCGCGGCGCATAGGGTGCCGCGACCAACATTTTTCGTTTCCCATCATTGGAGGAAGCATGAGCTACACGCAGAAAGTTCTCGACGAGCTCAAGGCCCGCTATCCCGAGCAGCCTGAGTTCATCCAGGCCGCGACCGAGATCCTCGGCACCATCCAGCCGGCGCTCGACGCCCATCCCGAGTACGAGGAGGCCGCCCTGCTTGAGCGCCTCGTCGAGCCCGAGCGCATCGTTATGTTCCGTGTCCCCTGGGTCGATGACCAGGGCAAGGTCCAGGTTAACCGCGGCTATCGTGTCGAGTTCAACTCTGCCATTGGACCCTACAAGGGCGGTCTGCGCTTTAACCCGACGGTCACCCTGGGTATGCTCAAGTTCCTGGGCTTGGAGCAGATCCTCAAGAACAGCCTGACCACCCTTCCCATGGGCGGCGGCAAGGGCGGCTCCGACTTTGACCCCAAGGGCAAGTCCAACAACGAGATCATGCACTTCTGCCAGTCCTTCATGACCGAGCTCTTTCGCCACATTGGCCCCAACACCGACGTTCCCGCCGGCGACCTGGGCGTTGGCGGCCGCGAGGTTGCCTACATGTTCGGTCAGTACAAGCGCCTGACCAACGAGTGGACCGGCGTCCTCACCGGCAAGGGTCTCTCCTTTGGCGGCTCGCTTGCCCGTACCGAGGCCACCGGCTACGGTCTGGTCTACTTTGTGGACGAGTACCTCAAGAGCCGCGGCGAGTCCTTCGAGGGCAAGAACGTCGTCGTTCACGGCTCCGGTAACGTCGCTATCTACGCGGTCCAGAAGGTCGCCCAGCTCGGCGGCAAGGTCCTGGCTTGCTCCGACACCCACGGCTGGGTCGAGGATCCCGACGGCATCGACTACACCGTGCTCGAGCATGTCTACAACAAGAAGCGCTCCGGCCACGACAAGGGCGTCACGCTCGCTATGTACGCTGTCTCTTATACACATCTCCGAGCCCACGAGACGCTCATGA
>CABSNA010000199.1 GCA_902478865.1 uncultured Collinsella sp. | reverse complement strand
GGCGTCGGGGTTTGGGCATAGGATGTCGAGCAACTCGATAAAGTCACGAATGACTTCACGCGGCGTCAGATGCGTGTCGGCTCCCACACGACCGAACTCGATCTTGAGGAAGTCCACCAAGTCGTTCTCGGTAAGCGTGGGCGTCCAGCCAAAGTAGCCGGCGTGAATTTGCATGAGTTTTTCGATGAGCACCAGTAGCTCCTCGTAGGTGAGTGGCTGCAGGCGGATGATGGGCGCGAGCATGTCCTTAAGGTCTTCGCGCGCAAAGCGGCCCTGAGCGAGTCGGCTGCGCAGGGCCTCGTAGGAGAACACGCCGCGGCGGCGGTCTTCGATGGAGGTTGGCGTGCCGCCCATGATCATGCCCAGGTACTGCGCCTTGCCCTGGAGCGTGTCGTTGTACATAGTCAGGATCTTCTCGTAGTTGTATTGGCGCGTGATGGCGTTGGGAATCTTATACAGATTCACGAGCTCGTCGATGAGCACCAGCATGCCTTTGTAGCCACTGCAAACCAAAAAGCGCGCAATGAGCTTAACGTAGTCGTACCAGTCGTCATCGCTGATGATGGTCGAGGAGCCCAGCTCGGCGCGTGCCTCGCTCTTGGTGCGGTATTCGCCGCGAATCCATTTGGTCACGCGGCTCATGGTCTCTTCGTCGCCCCCGGATGCGGCCATGCGATAGCGGCGGAGCATGCGGGTGAAGTCGAAGCCGTGGACCATCTCCTCGAGCGGGGCCAGTTGGGCATTGACGACCGACTCGTCGACGTCGGCACACGAGGCGACCCAGCGATCCAGAATAAGGTTGAGCGCACCGCCCTCGGGGCGCGTCTTGGTCGATATATTGCGGATGAGCTCGCGGTAGGTGGCAAGGCCCTGTCCCTGACCGCCCTGCAGGCGGCGCTCGGGCGACAGGTCGGCATCAGCGACGACGAATCCCTCGCCCATGGCGTGCGTGCGGATAGTCTGGAGCAAAAAGCTCTTGCCGGCGCCGTAACGACCGACCAGAAAGCGGAAGCTCGCGCCACCGTCGGCGATGAGACTCAGATCGGTGAGCAGGGCGCGGATCTCGACCTCGCGCCCTACGGTGATGTAAGGAAGGCCGATGCGCGGGACCACGCCGCCCTTGAGCGAGTTGAGAATGACGGCAGCGACGCGCTTGGGCACGCGAGGTGCTGCGGATGCGGTATCACTCATGGTCTAGGTATCCTCTCACGTCTGCTTCGTAGTCCTCGATAATCTGCGGCCCTGCTGCGCTAAATTCAATTACGGTGTCGCCCACCAGGTCAAAGAGCGCCTCGTTGATGGTATCGACGAGCATGTTCTCGCTCTGCTCCGATTGCACTACCGCCGATTCCGCCTGTACTGCGTTGTGCTCGAGCAGCGCGCGGAGATAGGCGTCTGCGGCGGGCGCGAGTTCGTTTGTGGCGTCAGCGGGCGTAGCAGCTGCGAACGCGGGCGTCGGCGCGAGAAGCGGTGCCACGACACCAAACTGTTCGGTGGATATGGTCGGCTCGTCGGACTCGTCCTGCCCTGCAGCCGCCGCGACCGCCTCGACCATCGCGTCGGCTACGGGCTCGGCTTCCGGTTGCCCTGAGTCCGCTGCCTCGGCTTCTGCGGACGCGCCGTCCTCGCGTTCCTCGTCAATCAAAAGCGCCTCGCGCGTTTGTGCGGCGGCGCTCCGAATATGCCCCAGCTGACTCAGATCGATATCGATCTTGACGGGCTGGTGTGCGGCGTCCCACGAAAGCCATGCCACAATCTCGTCATCGATAATCTTGGCCAGATATTTGGGGACCTTTTCTTCCTTAAGGGGATGGGCAGGGTCCAGCGCCAGGCGCAGGCGTTGGTCGCAGGCGCGCATCATTTCACCGAGCTTGCTGCTCTTTTGCCTACTACCGTGGATACGCATGCATTCCCAAAAGCCGTTTTGGCAACGGTAGATATGGATGGGGTCCAGACGGTATTCGCAGTCCTCGTGGCGCTCGGGCGCAAAGAATACGGCCGAGGCAAACATGGTGTAGGGCATGGCCGTCTCCTCCCCAAATAAACTTGCCACGATGCCGGTCTTTCGGTGCGTGTCATAGTAGCGCGCCATGCGGACATACACGGCGCACGCCACGTGGCGCAGATCGCGGTGGTGGCTGCGGTCGAGCCGCGAGCTACTTAGGTTGTACGTGGAGAGGGCGTTGATGGCGGCCATGAGTCGCTCCTCGCGCACCTCATCGGGCGGAAGGGGGAGCGTGGGCTCGGAGGTTTTGCGACGTTTAGGGGTCTGGCCGGACGGTGCCGGTACAAGGTCTCGTGCCGCGCGCCGCAGTTCGATAAGGGCGTTATCGAACATGACGGTTTTAGAGTCGCGAAGCAGCTTGGGGTCGAGCCCGTGGAACACGGCGTAATCTTGCAGCCACACGCGCGCAAACCGGTCGATGCCGGGCTCGAAGGCGCGATAGACATCCCAAAAAGCCTTGATCTTGTTAAAACCATCGAGTGGATTATCTACGCCAATGCCGCAGATCAGCTCATAGAGATACAGAAAGGCAAAGGACGTAGACGTTTCCTCGACGGTTCCGCGGCGCACTTGGGCACGCCAGGTAAAGTAGCCGCGCAGTTGCCGGTCGCTCATGGCGTTGTAGGTGGGAAAGTACGACTTAAAGGTGCCGTTGTAGGGACAGTCGTCCTCAAAGTCGGCCATCAGCAGGCCCTGGCGGTAAAAAAGCTCGGCTTCCGAAAGCCAGCGGCCCGCACCGCCCTTGGGGTCATCCTGCCAGCGCGATATCTCGCGCATTTTACGGTACTGGTCGGGGAGGAAATTCTGCATCTGTCGGCCGGTTTTGAGAATCGGCTCGTCTGCGTAGGTTTCGTTTGAGAAGCGGGCGGACTGATGGGTCCGGGCCTCGGCCATAATGCGCTCGATGAGCATCTTGATGTCCTGGTCGGCCACCGCTCCTCCTCTCGAACGCAGCTACGGTGACCTCATATCATAGCACAGCATCAAACAGATGTTCGAGATACCGCTGCGTTGATAGATTTAGAACAGGAGGGCGTATATGACGGCGATGACGACGGAGGGAAGCATATTGGCCGTGCGGAAGGTCTGAGGACGGATGAGGTTGACGCCGACGCAGAAGATGAGCATGGAGCCTACGAGCGAAAGGCTGTTGAGGGCTGTTGTGGTCATGATGGGGGAGAGCGCGCCGGCAAACAACGTGATCGTCCCCTGGAACACGGCGACGGGCAGGGCGGAGAAGATGCAGCCGCGGCCAAGCGAGGCCGTCATGGTGCAGACGATGATGCAGTCCAGTGCGCCCTTGAGGGCAAGCGTTGACCAGTCGCCGAGCAGGCCGTCCTGGATCGATCCCACAATGGCCATGGCGCCGATGCACACGGTGAGTGAAGTCGAGACAAAAGCGTTGGTGAACTCGTTATCGCCCTCACTGC
>CABSNA010000198.1 GCA_902478865.1 uncultured Collinsella sp. | reverse complement strand
ACCTTCGGCCTCTCGGTCAGCTCTCCGTAACAGCCGTTCTATAGTAACCAAACAGCCAAGGATGGGCAAGAGAAAATTTTCTAATTGCCTAGCATCCTTTCCTCCTTGGAAGCTTCACCTACCCCAGCGAGCGGTTGAGGGAGCCGAGCTCGTCGTTGCCCATGGTGCGCCACATTTGGAAGATGCAACCGCGTGCCAGGAAAAAGAAGCCGTTGTCGACCAGTTGAACAGCGGCATCTGCCAGCTGATTCGTCACGGCGGACACTGGCGGCAGCTCGAGTCCAGCCTTGCGGATGGTCTCGACCGCTTCCTCGAACGTCGGAGGCTCGCTGACGCCCATCTCGTTCATAAGGCCCTGCATTTCTTCCAGCGCGCTACTGCCCGACTCCTCGCCGCGCGGCACCAGACGGTAACAAGCCAGCGCCAGGTCGAGCTGATCGCAATTCCAATAGGCAAACGCCAAGCGATAGAACAGGTAGCCGATTGCAGAACGATCGCTGGCAATACGTAGGCCGTGGCGCGCCACCTCGATAATCTCGTCAAAGCGCTCCAGACGCGCAAGCACGTTGATGAGCGCAAAGTGCGATTGCATGGACGAGCGCGCCAGATCGTAAAGATGGCGCACCTCGGGCAGTGCTCGTTCAAAGTCCTCTTGCTCGGCGTAAAAGCTGCAAATCTCGTGCTGGGCAAAGTACAGCGCATCGGGCGCACGAAGGATCCGCACCGAGCGGTCTTCTTCCAACACCGGTAGCACCATGCGCACCAGCTGGTTATCGCAAAACTGCGTTTGAACCGGACCTGTCGCCAAAAGCTCGGCGACGGCGCACTTAGCCTCCAACTCCTCGACAAGACGGGAAAAGCCTTCAAAAGCACCTGTACGGTCGACTTTTGCCTGCTCGCGCAATTCAACAACACGGGCCACGTATGGGTCGTCGTCCTCTTCCATGACCTCCAACTCGTCAGCCGTATCGGCAAGCAGCAGATTGCGCAGCGCCGGCGGCAGCGTGCGATGGTCATCACGCGGACGAGCATGAACCTCCGCAGGCTCGATCGTCTCCGGAGCGGTTGACTCATACGCCTCAAGCACACGCTTGCACGGCATATCGTCCATGTCCATGCTCTCAAGATCCTTGGCGACAGGCACGCAATCGGCCAGATAGGCCGCGCGCCCAAAGAAATACGTTGCGACAACGCGCTCGCCCTGCTCACTGTCGGTAGCAGCAATCTGCACATAGCAGCGCGTGATGCAGGTGCCCGCGGCAAAACACGCTGCCGCAAGCGTGAGTGCCACGCGCGCATCGTGCTCCGCGGCCCAGATCGCCCGCGTGTCCTCGTCCAGCTCGCGCCAGGCGTCATCTTGAGCGTCGTATTCACGTTGCGGCATGGCATCAACGACAGACTGCCCAAACCGAACGAGCATAATCCCCTCGGCAACGTTTGCCCGATAGGTATAGTCGAGCCGCGTGACCACGTTAAGCGCCTCGACAATACGCGCGAAGCGGGTACGCACATCCCACTCACCGCCCGGCTGGCAAGCCACCGTACCCGGTTTGCCCCACGGGTTATCGCTCGAGGCCGTATCAAGCAGTCGGGGAACATCGTTGGTCGTCTTGGCGATATGCCACGCATCAAAGAGCGCGCAGCCCTCAAGGCTCGGCGAGGATGCCGCAGGGACCAATCCGGCCCCGATGTGCTCAAGGATGCCGGAGAGACGGTTAAGACGGCACTCGATGGCAAGCAGCATGTCAATCTCGTCCTGGTCCAGCAGGCTGCGATCAAAATTGAGATAGAAAAGCTTTGAGCGATCGATGCGAGCCAGGCTCATCTCGGACTTAGCGGCGATGGTGCGCAAGCGAGGCAAGTCAATTTCACTCATAAGGGCGGCGGCATAGCGCTCGATACCGCTCGGATTCTCGGCATGGTCAACGCGGTAGAGCAGTGTCTCGATAGCGTCAGGTAGCGGTGTCGTGTTAAAGCCCAAAAACACCTCGACCGGCTCGGGCAACTTTACGAGCTTGATCTTGTCGACAACGTTTTGCATACCCTCGTCGAGTCCGTCGGCGTCCGCCGTGCTCGCAATGGTATTTTCGGAGTCAGCGAATATCACGTAGCGCAGGAACATCGATGCCATGAACTCACCGTAAGGAAGGGAGCGGGTCGAATTCCATGACTCGTGATCGGACTGTTCGCGCATGGGACCTTCGGGAGAGCCGACGGTTCGCGCGCACGCGCGCATCGTGCCGTTTGCTCCCCTCACCATAATCTCACCAATACCGGAGTCCGACTCGTCAAGGACCAGTTCCATGTCGGGATCGTTGGGCAGCGGAGCCTCGCTGACGGGGCGGTCCACCTTGTACACCTCACCCGAAACGCTTACGTAGCCCAAAAGCGACACATGGCTTTTGCCAACGAATTCGACGACATAACAAGATTCATGCTGATCCTCGCCAAAGAGTTTCCAGACCACGCCATATGAGCGTCCCGCAGGCTGCTCGGGCATCGCCGGAAAGCGCTTCTTGGGATCGAGAAACCTGAGCTTGTATGTCGGACGCTCTGCCACGAAATATCACCCTGATCGGCCGTCTAAAGAAAGAGCGCGCCACGGGCTCACCGAGGCGCATACTCGAAATCTTACACGAGTCGATGAGAAATAGTCCCCTTTGACCGAGGTTCGAATCCATGCGGTGTTTACGTAAAAGAAAAGCCCCCGTTGCCGGGAGCTTTAATCTCAAATGGTGCGGCGTATAGGATTCCGCGCATCCGCTGCGCGGATCCGCACCGGCTTCGCCCGCCTGCCGGCGTGCTCGCCCGCGGGCTAAAAACGCTCCGCGTTTTCTTTACGCCCGCGCCTCGACCGAGGTTCGAATCCATGCGGTGTTTACGTAAAAGAAAAGCCCCCGTTGCCGGGAGCTTTAATCTCAAATGGTGCGGCGTATAGGATTCGAACCTATGACGTTCTGATTCGTAGTCAGACCCTCTATCCAGCTGAGGTAACGCCGCGACTTGTTGATTATTATGCACATGGACTGAATAATCGTCAAGCGTTTTTCAAAAAAAGTTATCGAATTTGATTTTTAATCATTTGATGCAGTCGATCGACTCGATACTTTCAAACACGGCGAAAGCAACTCCTCAAGTATGTCGATATATAAGAAAAGCCTCCGTTACCGGAGGCTTTAAAGTACAGTTGGTGCGGCGTATAGGATTCCGCGCATCCGCTGCGCGGATCCGCACCGGCTTCGCCCGCCTGTCGGCGGACTCGCCCGCTCGCTAAAAACGCTCCGCGTTTTCTTGACGCTCGCGCCTCGAACGAGGTTCGAATCTCCGCAATGCCCCCGTAAAGGAAAAGCCCCCGTTTCCGGAGGCTTAAAGCTCAATTGGTGCGGCGTATAGGATTCGAACCTATGACGTTCTGATTCGTAGTCAGACCCTCTATCCAGCTGAGGTAACGCCGCA
>CABSNA010000197.1 GCA_902478865.1 uncultured Collinsella sp. | reverse complement strand
CAATCAGGCGCTGGATCAGGACCTCGCGCAAGGCGTCGCCGTCGAGCGCGCTGAGTTCCTCGAGGTCTTCGTCGAACTCGTCATCGTCGTCATCGACTTTGCGCGGGGCCTCCTGCGGCACCAGAGAGGCGGCCTTGATGTCCAGAAGGGTTGCCGCGACCAGCAGAAAGTCGCTCGCCACGTCCAGGTCCAGCGCCTCGATGCGCTCCACCTCGGCAAGGTACTGCTCGGCCACCTCGCTGATGGAGATGGCGCCGATATCTACTTTTTGGCGGGTTACCAGCTGCAGCAACAGGTCGAACGGCCCGCTGTAGACCTGAGTCGACACGCGATACGACATCTTCGACCTCCTTTGACGGCGCCTTCGCGGCGCGGTTTGGGTGCATGTTGCGACCGTTTTGCGCGGTCGACCTGTAAGTTTACCTTAGATGCCGGCAATTGCGAAGTTGAGCAGCTGCTCAGCGAGCGGATACACGGTAACGTCGAAATAGCGGCCGATTACGTCGATGCCGGTCCACATGGGCAGCAGATACAGCACGATGATGAGGATGGGCATGGCGTATTGCTGCAGGTGGTAGTAGTTGTTGAGCGCCTTGCCTTTGAGGAACGGCACGATGATCGACGAGCCATCGAGCGGCGGGATCGGGATGAGGTTGAAGAATGCGAGTGACAGGTTAACCACGATAAACGTGGCGCCGAAGTTCATGATCTGTGACGCCAGGGCAAAGGACATGCTGGAGTAGAGGCTGCCGTATGCTAGTCGCATGAAGGCTGCGGCAAGACACGCAAGTGCGATGTTCGATGCGGGGCCGGCTGCGCTCACCAGGACCTCGTCGCGCTTGGGGTGTTTGAGGTTGTTGAGGTACACGGGCACGGGCTTGGCGAAGGCGAACACCGGGCCACCGGCTGCGAGCATGAGCAGCGGCAGGATGATGGTGCCAAACGGGTCGATATGGTTAAGCGGGTTGAGCGAGACGCGTCCGCGCGAACGGGCCGTCTTATCGCCGAGTGCCCAGGCCGCCGCGGCGTGTGCGCTCTCGTGGATCACGATACCTATGATGACGGCGATGGCGCTGGCGAGCAGATTCATGAGGTAGCTGCTGGACATGGCGCTCCCCTAGCGGACGCGACGCGAGGCGCGCGTGAGCAGGTAGTCGGCCGCAAATAGGATGACGGCCACGATGGCGTAATCCAAGCGGAACACGCCGCCAAAGGGCGAGGTGATAACGCCGTAGCCGGCGATGGCGCTCGGCAGGGCGCGTGAAAGCTCAACGACAAAGCCTACGATCTGCAACTTGGCGGTGAGGCCGCTAAAGCACAGCAGCACGGTCATCACGCTCATAAAGATGCCGCAGATGCGACAGGCGATGGCGATGATGCTCATCGCCACGGCAGCGGCCTTACGAGAGTTCACGCGCGGTCTCCTCTTCGATCTGTGTGGAAAGCTCCAGCCATTCGTCCTCGAGCTTGGGCAGCTCTTGCTTAAGGCCGTTATATTCCCCCAGCGCGGCGTTGAACTTGTCCTGATCGGCATAAAGCTCTTCGCTTGCCATCAATTCCATAAGCTCGTCATAGCGGGCGCGCTTTTTGTCGAGCTCCGTCTCGATCTTCTTGAGCTGGTTACGCACGCCCTTGAGCTTTTTGTTGAGCGCAGCGCGGGCTTGGGCCTCGGCGCGCTTTTGCTCCTTGGTCTTTTTGCCCTCGGCAGGCTTGGGGGCGGCGACGGGGGTGTCGGCCTGGGCGGCGCTGGCCTTGGTGGACTTGGTCGTGGCCGGCGCGCTCTCCGTGGACGCCTCGGCGGCGGCGCGGGCTGCGAGGTCCTCGCGCTTGTAGAGGTAGTAGTCGTAGTCGCCGTCGTAGACCGTGACTTGGCCGTCGCGGATGTCGATGATGCGGTTGGCCACGGCGCGCACCAGGTGTTCGTCGTGGCTGATCAGCACGATGGTGCCGGGGAAGTTTTGCAGGGCGTTCTCGAGCATGTCCACCGAGTCGATGTCTAGGTGGTTGGTGGGCTCGTCCAGGCACAGGAGCGCCTCGGGGGCCACGAGCATCTTGGCCAGGGCCAGACGCGCTTTTTCGCCGCCGGAGAGGACGCGAACCTGCTTCTCGATGGAATCGTTGTCGCTAAACAGGAAGGCGCCCAGTAGGCTGCGCTGCTGTGGCACGGTCCACTTGGGCGTGACGGTGTCGATCTCTTGCAGGACGGTATTGGACTCGGTCATGCCCTCGAGTGCGTGCTGGGCGTAGTAGGCCACGCCCACGTTGGTGCCCAGGTCCCGGGTGCCGGTGGTGGGCGGCTCCAGGCCGGCGAGGATCTTCATGAGGGTGGACTTGCCGGCGCCGTTGGGGCCGACGAGCGCCACGTGCTCGCCGCGGTAGAGCCTGAGGTCGATGTCGCTGTAGATGTGCTTGTTGCCGTAGGACTTGGAGACGCCCTCCAGGCCCACGACCATATCGCCTGAGCGCGGTGGGTCAGGGAACTTAAAGTCGATGTGCTTGTGGCCCTCGGGTAGGATGACAAGCTCCTTTTTGATCTGCTCGATCTTGCGGATGCGCTCCTGGGCCTGGGCTGCCTTGGTGGGCTTGTAACGGAACTTGTCGACGAAGACCTGCATATGGGCGATGTCGCGCTCCTGGGCGGCGCGCTTGGCGCGCATCTGCTCCAGGTTGTCCTCGCGCTGCTTGAGGTAGCTGCTGTAGTTGCCGGTGTAGGTGGTCACGCGGCGGTTCTCGAGCGCGGCGACGTGGTCGACGCAGGCGTCCATGAAGGCGCGGTCGTGGCTGACGATGAGAACGGCGCCGTCGTAGTTGGCGATAAAGCCGCGCAGCCACTGGACGCTCTCGAGGTCCAGGTGGTTAGTGGGCTCGTCCAGAAGCAGCAGGTCGGGGTGGCGCAGGAAGAGCTTGGCGAGCGCGATGCGCATCTGCCAGCCGCCCGAGAACTCGGAGCATGGGCGCTCAAAGTCGGTGACCTTAAAGCCCAGGCCGGAAAGGATTTTGCGGGCGTTGCTCTCGAGCTCGTAGCCGCCCAGGTGCTCAAAGCGGTCCTGGACCTGGCCGTACTCGTTAAGGAGTGCGTCGACGTCCTTGCCCTGCTCGGAGAGCTCGGTGATCTGGGCCTGCAGCTCGTTAGCGCGCTCGCCCATGCGGCGGATTTCCTTGGCGGCGGCCATGACCTCGGCAAGGATGGTGGTGTCCTTGTGCTCCAGATTAGTTTCCTGCTCTAGGTAGCCCACCTGGCAGTCCTTGGCGTACTGGACCTGGCCGGCGTCGGGGCTGTCGATGCCCATGATGATCTTAAGCATGGTGGTTTTGCCGGCGCCGTTAGGGCCCACGAGCGCGAAGCGCTCGCCGGGGTTGATCTGGAAGGACGCGCCGCTAAAGAGGACGCGCGCGCCGAAGCTTTTTTCGATCTTGTCGACCAGGAGGATCATGGTGCCGCCTTTGACCTTGTGTGCCTATAT
>CABSNA010000196.1 GCA_902478865.1 uncultured Collinsella sp. | reverse complement strand
GAAACGAAGATTGATTTTCCCTGTTTTGGCGTTTCGAGATAGCGAGCCGAATGCGTCAAGGTTTGCTTTGGTCGAGGACCTCTTTGTCGATGAGTGGCGGATGCTTTCATCGGCTCATCACTAGCTGCGCTGTTTTTAGATAATGGTGCGTCTTTCAGATATACGGGGTCTCCCGAGGCGACGCCCATATGTTTACGTCCCGTTTGGGCATCCTCGAGCGTTTGATATCGATTTCTCGTCACATACTCGGGCTCCGGATCATTAATGGGCTCTTGCGAGATGTGGGGGCGATGGAACCGTGGCGGCTGCGTGGAAGTATCTTCCCCCTGCGTCGGCATAAACATATTGTTCTGGTTTTGGTCGTCCATGATGCCCTTTAGCTCGTTACCAACAACGTGTACGCGCTCATTGTAAGCCCCTTGTTATTTGTAGCTGGGGACATACTCGGTATTTAAGCTCTAGTTCAAAGAACCTTAACCTTCCTAAAACCTGAGTCGTACGCACTTAGATATGCTTATAGTACTGGACTCAAAAAACTTTATAGTCGATGTATATATGAGCACTGGGTGGGCATATATAAGAGCGTCAAAAGAAGTCCCAGTCACCTGGAAGATGACTCGGCAGTCCTATAAAGGAGTGGTAAACATGGCAAGCATGGTTCCTTATCGTTCAGTTTTTGGCGTTCGTCCCTCTGCAAGCTCGCTGTTCGATCTGTTTGATGATATGACTGACCTTGCAAACAACTCGATTGCTTCCAAGGCGTTTCCCGTTGACGTTGAGGATAAGGGCGATGGCTATGAGGTCAAGGCTTATCTGACCGGCGTCGCCAAGGACGATATCGATGTCGAGCTTAACGAGGGCCGTCTGTCCATTAGCGTGAATGTCGAGGAAGACGAGGAGAACGAGGGCAAGAACTTCCTGCAGAAGGAGTTCAGCTCGTACAGCGCGACGCGTGGCGTGTATCTTAAGGACGCTTCGAGCGAGGGCCTCTCGGCTAAGTACGCTGACGGCATCCTGACCGTTACGGTTCCCAAGATCGTCGAGAAGAAGAACGTTACGAAGATCTCCATCGAATAACTTCGTTGGTGTTTTTCGATATTAAAAGACAGCAAAAGGGGCTGGGAAGCGATTCCCGGCCCCTTTTGCTGTCTAGGACAGTTATTGAATGGTTGCTGGCCGATACTGGCTTGCGGGGCGTATCGAGAGTTTTCGCGATCCTTGGAGAAGGGTGGCGGAGCTGCCGAGCTCGTCATCCAGGGTTGCGGCTAGAGCTTTGGCATAGCTTTTGACGGTAAGGCCCGGACGATTGTTGTCTTGGCTGATATGCATGGCAATGAGCTGTTCGGTGCGATCGGTAACAAGTTCGCGCGCGGCTTCGGCGGCTTGGTTGTTGGAGAGATGCCCCTTTGTGGACAGGATGCGCTCCTGAAGAAAGCGTGGGTACGGTCCTTCGCGTAACATAGTTACATCGTGGTTACTTTCGAGCGCGAGGACTCGACAATCTTTGAGGGTGTTCATGGCTTGGCTCGATAGCTCTCCGGTGTCGGTAGCAAAGCCGATGGAATCATCGAGGGCGTCGAATCGAAAGCCGATCGGATTTATGACATCGTGTGATGTTGAGTAGGTTTGCACGTGGATGCCGGCAATGGATAGGGTGTCACCGGGGTCGAATTCCTCGACAGGCAGATGCGAAAGATTTTCTTTGCTCGAAAGTGTGCCCCTGCTGGCAAAGAGGGGACCGTGCCAGTGCTTGCACCAGACATCGAGACCCTTGATGTGATCGCTATGCTCATGAGTAATGAGAAGAGCCGAGACGTTGTCTGCCGAGAGTCCCAGTTCTGCCATGCGCTTTAATGTCTCGCGGCGAGACAGTCCGTCATCGACCATAATGAGCCCCTGCGGGCCCTCGATGAGTGCGCAGTTGCCTTTAGAGCCACTGCCGAGGATATGAAGGTGCAGACGAGACATAAGATTCCAAAGGATACAATGGGTGCGGACGAATAGAGGAGGAAGCAAATGCCTACGGTATCTCAGCATTATGGACACCATGCCGTGCCTGGGGTAGTCGATGAGACCCGGACGAGGCAGCAGGCTGCTCCTGTCGTGCTCATGGTATCAGGCGGCGCGGACTCGACGGCACTGCTTCTTATGGCGTGCACATCAAAGCTGGATATCCAAGACGGACGCGGTGTCGCCCCCATTGCTCGCGAGCGCCTGCATGTGCTGCATGTAAACCATCATCTGCGCGGCAAGGCGTCCGATGGCGACGAGGCCTTTGTGCGTGAGCTCTGCGCGCAATATGGTTTACCGCTGTGTGTGGAGCACGCTTATTTTGATGGGGAGTCGGGCAATATTGAGGCCGCGGCCCGCGAGGTGCGCTATGCCGCGGCGCGGAGGTATGTTCGCGAACTCTGCGCCCAGACGGGGGCACCGCGAACGGCGGCTCGTATCTGCACCGCGCACACGTCTTCGGATCGCGCGGAAACGTTTTTGATGAACGCGATTAAGGGTTCGGGGCCCGCTGGTCTATCGAGCATTCCTCGCCGGAGGAATATCGTGGTGCGTCCCTTGCTCGACCTAACTCATGGCGAGCTCGTGGGCTATCTACAGGTACATGGTCAGCCGTGGCGTGAAGACGAGAGCAATGAGGATATCTCGTATCTGCGAAACTACGTGCGCCATCGGGTAATGCCAGTGGTGGCACAGCGTAATGCGAGCGTGTGCAAGACGATTGGCGCCGCCTGTGAGATCTTGGGTGACGAAGATGCGTTTCTATCCCAGCTGTCGGCACAGGCGTTTCGAAGCTGCCTGCGCAAGGAGGCGGCGGGCGCGCTAGTGCTCGATGCCAGACGCCTTGCTGCGGCCGAGGTGGTAATCGCGCGGCGCATCGTGCGACTGGCGATCAAACGCATCGATCCGGGCGCTCGTCCAGAGATGCGACATGTGGAGCGAGTCCTTTCCTGCGTTGCCGAAGGCACAGGCTCGGTCACGCTTCCGGCGGGAATTGACGCGCGCGTCGAGTTTGGCATGCTAGCGTTTAAGGCGCCGGCGGCTCGTGAGGGGCTGGTTGCGGACTGGATTACCATACCCGGTCGTTTGCCGTTGGGCGGGGGACGTATGCTGGTCACAGAACCGATGGCCGTTGAGCCGGGATGCGATATCGTGCGCCGCGCCCGTGAGCTTGCAGCTGCCGGGGAAGTGACAGCTTTGGTAGACGCGGCTGCCCTGGGTTTTGCCGACAGCGATAGTGAGCGGATCCTGGCGGGCTCACGTGGCGAGATCCCTGCAGAGGCGCGATTGGCGCGCCTGTGGGTGGACGGTCCCGCACCGGGAGACGTGATGTGCCCGTTAGGAATGAGTGGCCGAAGCAAGAAGGTATCCGACTTGCTAGGCGAGGCTCGCATTCCCGTTTCCGAGCGCGCCGGCGTGCCCGTGGTGAGGACGGCGCCGGGAGGTGCCGTGGTG
>CABSNA010000195.1 GCA_902478865.1 uncultured Collinsella sp. | reverse complement strand
CCACATAGCGCAGCACCTCGTCGTGGCTGCGGAAGTTGCGTACAAGCTTGACGAGCTCGCCGGCGGGGGCATCGGATGCGACAGCCGTCTCGGGCGCAGCAGAGGAGCCCACTTTGCGCTCCTGGCGGCGGAAGACCTCGACCTCGGCGCCACGGAAGCGGTAAATCGACTGCTGCGCATCGCCTACGGTGCACAGCGCGCGCTCCCCCGCGCCCGTCAGGTAACGGATCAAATCGACCTGCATCTGGTCGGTATCCTGGAACTCATCGATCATGACCATCTTAAAGCGACCTTCATAGGCCGCTCGGATGGCGGGATAATCGCGCAGCGCCTCGTACGCCATGCGCAGCAGGTCGTTGTTATCAAGCGCGGACTGGTCAGCCTTGAGCGCGCGGTATTCCGCCTCCACAGCACGAGCAAGCCCCACCAGCGCATCGAGCGCGGGACCACCGCAGGCCAGCACGATATTGATAAACGCATCGGCAGCCTCGGCCTTGAGTAGCTCCACCTGCTCCTTAGAAAACGCCTTGCTCGCCCGAGGCATGCTGCACGACATCATGAGTCGCGCCGCATCCTCCATGGTTTTGCCGCTCGCCTCAAACGCGTCGATGGCGTCGAGTGCCACCTGTGCCTTTTCGGTCGCGGCCTTGCTCGCACCCAACGCCGCGCGATAGGCGTCGGCAAGCGCCGAGGTGTCAGCCTGGCCGCGCGCCACGCACACATCGTCCATGCCGCCCGGCAGCTGGCTCGATAGCTCCAGCAAGTCGCGCACCAGTCCTTTAATGGTGGTACCGGCGCCAAACGGCCCACCCTCGCCCGCCATGGGATACCAAGCGTAGAGGGCCTTAAGCGAAGCGGCGAGCTCGGGGGCGGCATCGGGCGCCGTCGCGCGGGCCAGCACATGCTCAACAGCCTGGTCCATAAGCTCGTCGGTATCGGTGAGCACCGTGAACTCGGGATCGATGCCCAGCTCCAACGCATGTGCGCGCAGGATACGCGAGCACATGCCGTGAATGGTCGAGATCCACGCATCGTCGACGGTCAGGGCTTCCTCGTCCATGCCCTCGTCGATGAGCGCGCGGCGCACACGGTCACGGATCTCGGCCGCGGCATCTTTGGTAAAGGTAATGGCGAGCACCTGGTCCAGATGCTCAACGAACGGACCGGATTCGGGCGAGAGCGCGTAGACGATGCGGCGCGTGAGGGTAAAGGTCTTGCCCGAGCCGGCACCTGCCGAGACAAACAGCGGGCGGTCGAGCGTTTTGACGACTTGCAGTTGTTGCGGCATCAAAGTCGAAAGATCCATGGTCTACACGCCCCTCCTTACAAACGTTCCTTCGTGGTTATACGAGCAGCGCGCATGCGCGGCCTGAGCCGACGTCGGGTCGACGGCGGCAACGTCGCCTGCCTCGAGCTCGCGCAGACGCTCGGCAATGCCGGTCTCCACGCGATCGAGCAGCGCATCAAAGTCCATGTTGCCGCCCTCGCCGGGAAAGCCCTTCTTAAGGCCTGGGATGCGGCCGTCGCCGCGCTCTTCCTCGAGCAGCTCGGCACTCGCGGCGCCTCGCAGCGCCGGTTTGCCGCTCTTGGTCGAAAAATAGAGCGCCGCGCGGGTGTCCAGATCCAGCGCCCGGCGCATAGCCTGCGCATAGATAAGCGTCTGGGTATGGGGCGGCAGCCAGCGCGGGTCGTCGATGGGGGCCTCGCCCGATTCCTCGTCGCGCACCGTGGGGTCGGCGAGCTTAAACTCCTCGACACCCGAACGATGCTTGTAGTCGATTACCACGGCGCGATTCTCGGCATCCACATCCACGCGGTCGATGCGCCCGCCGAGCGGCCAACCGGCATACTCGACCTGGAGCTCGTTGAACGCAAACTCCAGGTAGCGCGGAGCAAAGGGGGTGAGCGCCTCGGACTCGTAGGCAAGCACGCCCTCCAGCTGCGGCAAGATCTCGGCCACCTGGCGCTCCTCCACTGAAGAGAGCGGCACCAGCGGGCCTTCGGTACCGCGCTTGCCCGCATGCTCGGCTAGGGTCTCGGCAAAGACCTCGCGCAACAGCTCCTGCGCGCGCGGCAGATTCATGGGTGTCACGCGCTCCATGCCCTCCTGGGGCAGACGGGCATGCAAGTGTTCCAGCACGTCGTGGACAAAGTTGCCCTTCTCCATATTGCCAAAGCCAGCGTCGATCGATTGGGGCTTCACGCGGTACGAGACGAACCAGCATAGCGGGCAGGTCGAATAGGCCTCGATCTGCGAGGCAGACGTCAGGCGCGGCACCAGCGGCGCATCCTCGCCCTCGCCATCGCGACGGCGCAGGACCAGATACGGAATGGCTTCATCGCTCAGATGCTGAGGAGCTTCGCAGGTCACGCGCTCGCGCCTAAGACCTTCGCCTGCCGCGGGATCGAAGTCCCTTACGATATCGCCCTCGCCCACGCACTTCGCCTTGTCGGCGCCAACGGCCTTAGCGTCGTCAGCGGCCTTGTCGGCGTCAGCGGCCTTGTCGGCGTCAGCGGCCTTAGCATCGTTAGTGGCCTCGGCATGCGCCCGCAACTCGGTCCACACGGCAGCCGGGTAGCACTCGCGCGCCTGGCGATCGTGCGTCACGCGGGCAAGCGCAACCGGACCACGCGACGCTTGTATCGCGCGGCCAAAGCGTGCGCGTAGCAAGGCCGCAGGCTCAAGCGTCACACCGCTGCGATCTAACTCTGCCGTCAGCGTTGCCAGCGGGCCCTCCTCATGTGAGAGCGGATAACTGTCCAGGTCGACGTCGGCAAACAGCACGGCATCGTAGCTGCCGGGGCGCAGGGCCGCCGCATCGGCAAGCGAAGCAAAGCGAACCTGGGCGCGTGGCGCACGGTCAACCTCGTAGGTCTCGTAATCGTAGGCGGCGCTACGCTTGTCCACCTTGGTGCGAATGTCATCGAGCACGGGCACGGTCGCGGCCTGCGACACGTCGAGCGCACGGGCGCCATTCATAAGGATGTCGATGACGTGGCGCAGCAGGGCCACCTCCGCCTGGCGACGGGCCTGACCGTCGAGACCGCCAAGTGCGCGATCGGGCAGTGCCTCGGCAACGGCAAGCATGGCCTTGAGCGCCGTCACGGGTTTGTCGCGCCACAGCGCCTGGAACACGTCCGAGATCACGCACGGCACGTTCTTAAACCAGTTCTCGTCGCTCGCCGCTTTACGCGCGCCCCTCACCTGGCCCTGCACGCTCTGCAGCAGGCTCTTGACGCCCGCAGTGGTCTTGCTGCGCGACAGTCGCATATTCTTGTCGAACGTGCGCGCGCTGGCGGCGTCGGCACCCGAAAGCGGGCTGTAAATCCAGTCGGTAAGCTCCGGAGCGGGCCACCACTCAGTCTTAGAAGCTGCCCCTTCGTCGGCGGCCTTCATACGCTCGATCAGGTTGGCGAGCGCCGTGAACTGCCTGCCCGCAATGGATTGGGAAAACGCCTGTCTCTTATACACATCTCCGAGCCCACGAGA
>CABSNA010000194.1 GCA_902478865.1 uncultured Collinsella sp. | reverse complement strand
GACCATCTCCGCCGCTTGCGTCTTCGTCGTTCGCGAGGGCCGAACAGTTCGCACCTGCGAGTTCATTCTCGACAAGGGTCTTGATGTTGACGAGGAAGAGCTCCAGTCGGGCTTTCTTAAGCGCTATTACGACGAGACGGCTGATATTCCAGCTGAGGTCAACCTTTCCGTCGAGCTTGAGGATGCGGAGGCGCTGGGGGAGTGGCTTGCGGGCAAGCGTGAGCGTTCCTGCCATCTCCATAGGCCGCAGCGTGGCGAAAAGCACCGTCTGCTCGATATGGCATCTAAAAATGCGCGCCATGCCCTCATGCGCTACATGATGCGAACGGGGTACGCTGACGACCGCACCAATCAAGCGCTCCTCGAGCTCGAAAGTGCGTTGGCGCTGCCATCGCCGCCGTTGCGTATCGAGTGCTTCGATATCTCGACGCTGCATGGCACCTTTACGGTCGCCTCGATGGTGGTGTTTACCAACGGGCGCGCCGACAAGAGCCAGTACCGCCGCTTTAAAATCCAGGCCGAATTGGATGAGGCGAACGACTTCGTGTCGATGTCCGAGGTTTTGGGACGACGCTATGCTCCCGAGCGCATGGCCGACGAGCGCTTTGGCTCGTGCCCCGATCTGCTCGTTGTCGATGGCGGTAAGCCGCAATTGACCGCTGCGATCAAGCAACTTGAGGCTCTTGGGCTCGATATACCAGTTTGTGGCTTGGCAAAGGCCGATGAGGAAGTTTTTGTGCCTTGGGACGAGACCCCCGTCGTGCTGCCGACCGGGTCTGCCTCACTCTATCTAATTAAACAGGTGCGCGATGAGTCCCACCGATTTGCTATCACGTTCCATCGTGAATTGCGCGACAAGGCCATGACAGTTTCGGTACTCGATGACGTTCCTGGCGTGGGGCCCACCAGAAAACGTGCCCTTATGCGCCATTTTGGCTCGATGAAGCGTTTGCGCGCGGCGAGCGAGCAGGAGATTGCAGAAGTTCGAGGCGTTCCGGCCGATGTCGCCAAAGCGGTCCACGAGGCACTTGTTGCGTGGAATGCCGAGCGCTCCGAGATGGCGGCAAAGCAATCCGAAAACTAAACACGCCTCTAAACAACTGATATACATGATTGCGTGATTTTCAATCATGTATTTCACGGCGATTACCAGCCGATTTAGGGTTTTATTAACGCTAAAACGTTTGACTAGCCATGGTGAACAACCCTGCTATCCTGCGGGTTGACGAAGACTGATATCTCACCTCGTCGATACATACTGTCTGGCGAATCGTTTGTCAATGAATTCGGTGAACGGTAGTAAATACCGTTCAAGCGTATGTATGTATCGGTCGCCGAGCGCGGCACCTCAGTTGGGTTCGTCGGTAGGTAAGGTATATATCGTCCGCAAGTTGCGCGGGGGCGCGTCTAGGTGCTCCCGGGTAAGATTCTCTATTGATAGGAGAAGACATGGCCATCATCAACAAGGGTATGTCCAGGCGTTCGTTCCTCGGCCTCACCGGCAGCGTCGCTGCTGTCGCAGGGCTTGGTCTCACCGGCTGCGGTGGCAGCTCTAGCGACGAGGGTTCCGCTTCCGGTTCCACCGATTCCGCCAACCGTGGCGGCGGCGTGATCACCGCTGGTTCCGCTTACGCTCCGTCCAGCTTCGATCCCGCCAGCACCGGCTCCGCTGTGGGCCTGGGTGCCAACTGGCACGTCGTCGAGGGCCTCTACGGCATCGATTACCACGACTACAGCACCTTCAACGAGCTCGCCACCGACGATCCCAAGTCTGTGGACGACACCACTTTCGAGGTCACCATCCGCAAGGGCGCCAAGTTCTCCGATGGCACCGAGGTCACCGCTGACGATGTCGTTGCCTCCTACACCGCTTGCGCCGCTTCCGCTACCTATGCTCCGTTCTTCCAGCCCTTCGAGTCCATCGAGGCCAAGGACGCCAGCACCGTGACGGTCAAGACCAAGGTCCCCAACTTCTCCCTGCTCAAGGATCGTCTGGCCATCGTCCGCGTTACCCCGGCCACCCAGACCGAGGAGGATCGCGCCAAGCAGCCGATCGGCTCCGGCCCCTGGATGTACGACTCTATCTCCGATACCGAGATCACCCTGGTTCCCAACCCCGAGTACAACGGTGAGTATGCTGCCGAGGATAAGAAGATCCAGTACAGCATCCTGACCGACCCCACCGCTCGCGTTACCGCTCAGCAGGAGGGCTCCACGCTCGTTATGGAGCTCGTTACCGCTGACGCCGTCGACCAGCTCGAGAGCGCCGGCTGCAAGATCGATAACGTTCAGGGTTTCGGCACCCGCTTCATCATGTTCAACGTCGCCAAGGAGCCTTGGAACAACGTCAAGGTCCGTCAGGCCGTCATGTATGCGCTCGACACCGAGAAGATGGTCAGCAACACCTTCGCCGGCCTTGCCACCGCTGCCAGCTGCTACCTGCCCAAGAGCTTCACCAACTATCATGAGGCTTCCACGGTGTACAAGACCGACGCCAAGAAGGCTAAGAAGCTCATCGAGGAGTCTGGCATCACCCCGGGTGCCATCACCCTGCGCACCACCGACAACGAGCAGATTAAGGGCATGGCCGCCCAGGTCAAGAACGACCTCGACGCTCTCGGCTTCGATGTGACCATCCAGACCGATACCTCGCCGGCCACCTACGCTGCCATCGACGGCGGCGAGGCCTACGATATCCTCCTTGCCCCTGGCGATCCTTCCTGCTTCGGCGCCGACCCCGACCTGCTGCTCAACTGGTGGTACGGCGACAACGTCTGGATGCAGACCCGTTGCCCGTGGAAGGAGTCCGCTGAGTGGCAGAAGCTCCACAGTCTCATGGACGAGGCTCTTGCCGCCGAGGGCGACGAGCAGCAGAAGAAGTGGAACGAGTGCTTCGACATCATTGCCGACAACGCCGTTCTGTACCCCGTTGTCCACGTCAAGACCGTCTCCGCTTCCTGGGACGATCCGTCCACTGCGCCCAACGGCGAGGCCCTCGATGGCTTCAAGGGCATCGGCACGACGAGCATGTCCTTCAGGGGCGTTGCGACCGTCAAGGCGTAAGACTCGCTTGAGTCTGTATGCAGGATGTCGGTCGTTGGGACCGTATCCTCATAGTTGAAACAAAGACCCGGGCGACCTCGATGTCGCTCGGGTCTTGTAATGAGTATCCGTACTCATATACCAGTTGGTCCTACCGACAAAAGAAAGGGGAGAGAACGTGAACAACTTGCTACGTTTGATTGGAAGGCGTCTTGTGGCGCTGCCGATCATGGCATTGGGCGTCACCGTCCTGGTGTTCTTCCTTATGTCGTTCTCCAAGACCGACCCCGCCTACACGGCGTTGGGTGACGGTGCCTCGCCCGAGGCGGTTGCCGAGTACCATGAGAAGTATGGTCTGGACGACCCCTGGCCCGTGCGCTACGTGCGCTATATGGGCGATTTGATCCATGGCGACATGGGCACCTATGGTGCTGCTCGCAACTCCGTTGCCAAGCGCATCTCCACGG
>CABSNA010000193.1 GCA_902478865.1 uncultured Collinsella sp. | reverse complement strand
GCGCCGGGGTGCTGAGCCTCGAGCGCATCGAGCACGCGCGCCACACGCTGGTCATCGACATGTGCCATGAATCATCCTTTCGCTAGGTTGCCACCATGGTATCCCAAGCCCGGCACTTTGGGACACTCCTTGGCATGGTCACTCTGGCAACCATGCGGGCAAAAGCAGCTAAAAGAGGCCCGTCCCAAATGGGCTGGTTTCAAAAGTATGGCGGATTACGGGGCTGGACCTGTATTACTTGACCATGGGAAAAATCGCGAAATTAAAACCGCAGGTAGACGGCTTATCAAAAATCGAAAATTGCCGGTATGGATGGGGGTCTCCGAATCAGCCCCGTAATCCGGCATAGTTTTGAAATGGCACTAAAGTAGGCACAAACTAAATACCAATTCCAAGGATAGTTGCGGTGGAATAGTTCCTGGATGCCGGGGTTTTGGCGGAAATCAGGAACTATTTCACTGCAATTGAGGTGGGACTGGGTGGATGGCGGGGTAGCTAAAAGACCCCCGACCCAAATGAGCTGCTTAGGCAGGGTCGATGTTCATGCTGGCGATGAGGTCGATATTGGTATTGAGGAGGTTCTCTAGCACGACGTCGCCCATGCGGATGGGGGCGTTGACGACCATGCCGCGGATGAGGTCCATGACCTGGGCGTGAAGTGCCAGCGGGATGGCTTCGGCCGTGCGCACGGGCAGCAGCGCCTCGTCGCCGCCGGATATGGCCACGGTGGTGGTGAGTACGCGCATGGGGCAGGTGAGCTCCTGATGTGCGAATTTATCGCCGCGCGGGCAGCTGTTGCCGGTTACGGAGCGCACTTCTACCACGGCGCCATTAGCGTCGCGCTCGACTTCTACGGTCAGGAGGCATTCGGATGGGCAGGTCGTGCAGTTGAACTGCAGCGTTTCGATCGCGTTATCGCTCATAGTCTATGCCTTCTCGACGGGATCGACGGACAGGACAATTTCGCTAGCACCAAGGTCGATTGCGCGCTGAATCACCTTTGCTGGCAGCGGGAAGCTTTCCATTACGCTCGGCTTAAACACGCGGACCTTGCCGGCGAACAGTTCCTCGCCGTCGGCTAAGACCCTCACGCGGGCGGCGTCGACGGGTCGGCGCACGCGGAAGTTGAGCTTGGTGAGCGCCACAGCCGCAATGCGCCCCGGCAGCGCGTATCCCGCAATGCCGGCAGGGGAGACGGTGAGCTCGCAGTCCGGAACGGCGCCTGCGCCGGTCCCCAGCGCGTACGCCGCTGCAGCTGCGCCAGCTCTCTCGGACTCACACGTCACGTTGTCGGCCAGGTCGTGCACGTGCAGCACGTTGCCGCAGGCAAAGATGCCCGGCACGCCCGTTTGCAGGCTCTGGTCCACCACGGCGCCGCGCGTGCGTGGGTCAAGCTCAACGCCCGCGGCAACCGAAAGCTCGTTCTCGGGAATCAAGCCCACCGAAAGCAGCAGCGTGTCGCACGGAACAATGCGCTCGGTCCCCGGAATGGGCGCCAGGCGCTCGTCGACCAGGCTCACCTCGACGGCCTCCACGCGGTCGTGCCCGATCACGCGCGTGACCGTGGTAGACAGATGCAGCGGAATGCCAAAGTCGTTCAAGCAGTTCTTGACGTTGCGGCGCAGGCCGTTGGCGTACGGCATGAGCTCGTACACGCCCTCGACCGAAATCCCCTCGAGCGTGCAGCGGCGCGCCATGATAAGCCCGATGTCACCCGAGCCCAAAATGACGGCACGCGAGCCGGGCTTGAGGTTTTCGATATTGATGTATCGCTGCGCCAGGCCCGCCGTAAACACGCCGGCGGGACGGCTGCCGGGGATCTTGATCTCGCTGCGCGTGCGCTCGCGGCACCCCATGGCAAGGATGACCGCGCGTCCGGTGAGCTGCAGCATGCCGGCGGGGCTCATGAGCGTGACGGTATGGACTGCGGTGGCTCCCGCACCCTCGTCCACGCTCGACGCGCCCGCGCACTCGCCAGAATCAATCCCAAGCACCATACTGTCCAAGAACAGCGCAATGTCGGTTGCGTGCACCTGGTCGATAAAGCGCTGTGCGTACTCGGGACCGGTGAGCTCCTGTTTAAATTGCGACAGGCCAAAGCCGGGGTGGATGCACTGGCGCAGGATGCCGCCCAGGTGCTGCTCGCGCTCCACGATGGCCACGTGGGCGCCGGCCTTTTGCGCGGCAAGCGCAGCCGCCATGCCAGCAGGCCCGCCGCCGATGACGACCACGTCGAAGGCCTGCGTCGACACCGACGCTACAGCTCCGGCCTCCGCGCGTCCGTCGCGCATATCAAACGTTGCCATCCTAGCGCACCCCCTTCAGCGGTCCCTCAACCAACCAAGATCCGGCATCCTCTAACAGCACCTCGTTGGGGTCGCAGCCCAGCTCGCGCGTCAGGATTGCTACCACGCGGCTCTGGCAAAAGCCGCTCTGGCACCGACCCATGCCGGCCCGGCAGCGGCGCTTGACGCCTTCGACCGAAACCGCGCCCGGGCGGCGTCGAATCGCGGCCACGATCTCGGCCTCGGGCACCGTCTCGCAGCGGCAGACAATCTGTCCCCACGCGGGATCGGACTCGATCAGCTCCTCCTTGCGCGCCAGCGGTGCACGGTCAAAGTCGTCCGGCGCTCGGCGAATTGGGTTCCAGTCCGCCCGCTCGTGCAGTTCCACGCCCGCCTCACGCATCGCAAGCTCCATGCGCTCGGCAATGGCCGGTGCGCTTGCCACACCCGGCGACTGAATGCCCGCCGCCTGGAAAAGCCCCGGCACCACGACCGACTGTCCAATAAAGAAGTCGTTCGTTCCCTGAATGACCGGACGCCCGCCGGCAAATGCGCGCACCACGCGGCGCGTATCCAGATCGGGCACCAGCTTGCGCGCACCGGTCAGCAGCGCGTTCACATCGCTCGCATAGGTCTGCGTGTCGCCCGGCTCGCGCATGGCAGCCGTTGCGGTGATCACGGTGTTGCCGTGCACGGTGCCCGTGACGATAACGCCCTTGGAAACCGGCGTGGGAACGGGGTAGAGCGGCATGAGCGCGCTCGGCTCCTTGTCCAGCACCACGATGTTGCCCTGGCGCCAGACCATCTGGAACTCCTCGGCGCCCGCCATATGCGAGATGTCGGCGGCGCCGTTGCCCGCGGCGTTGATCAGGTAGCGGCAGCGCACATTGCCAGCGGGGGTCGCCAGCGTAAAGCGCGCGTCGTCGCCCGAGCCCGCGACTTCAATCGCTTCCACCGCCGCGGATCGCATAAACGTCACGCCGTTGGCAACCGCGTTCTCCAGCGCAGCAATGGCTACTTCAAACGGGTCAACGTAACCGGTCGAAGGGCACCACAGCGCGCACGTGGCCTGGGCACTCGCACGCGGTTCCAGCTCGTGGATGCTGTCGGGGTCGATAATCGACAACTCGGGCACGCCGTTGGCAAGGCCATTGCTGCGCAACTGCTCCAGTTGTGCACGGTCCTCATCCTGTCTCTTATACACATCTCCGAGCCCACGAGACGCTCATGA
>CABSNA010000192.1 GCA_902478865.1 uncultured Collinsella sp. | reverse complement strand
CTTGCGGGGTGGAGGCTCCGGCGGTGATGCCGATGTGGTGAGCGTCGGCAAACCACGCGGCCTGGAGCTCGGAGGCTTCCTCGATGTGATGCGTGCGCTCGCAGGCGTCTGCGCAAATCTGCGCCAGGCGGCGGGTGTTGCCCGAGTTCTTGCCGCCCACGACGACCATGCAGTCGCAGCGGTTGGCAAGTGTGGCTGCTGCCTGTTGACGCTCACTCGTGGCGGCGCAGATGGTGTTGATCACGCGCAGCTCCTGCACGCGCGGGGTGATAGCAGCCACGACCTCGGCCAAGTTCTGCGCAGTCTGGGTGGTCTGCACAACCAAGCCCACTTTACCCTTGAGCGACAGCGCGTCCGCATCGGCAGCGCAGCTCACGACCTGCGCGTCATCGCCGGCGTGGCCCAGGATGCCCTCGACTTCGGGGTGGCCCGGCTCGCCCACGACGATCACGCGGTAGCCCTCGCGCACCAGGCGCTCGGCCGCCACGTGGACCTTCTTCACGTAGGGGCAGGTGGCGTCGACGACGTTAAGGCCACGCTCGCGAGCGGCATCAATGACCTGCGGCACCACGCCGTGGGCGCGGATGATCACAGTGCCCGACGTGGCGTCGTCCAAGGTGTCGGCCAGACCGACGCCTGCCTCGGCGAGCTCGCGTACCACGATCGGGTTATGGATGAGCGGACCCAAGGTATGGACCTGAGTGCACTCCCCTGCCTGCGGCGCAGCGGCCAGCGCCATATCGAGCGCACGCTGTACGCCGTAGCAGGTGCCGGCGTGGGCAGCGATTTCGATAGTGGGGGCGTCTGCCTTGCCGGGCACAGCCTCGGCGGTGTTCATGACTTCCTCGTCCATGGCTAGAACCTGCCCGGGTGCTCGGCGCACAGGTCATCACGCATGGCGTAGACGCGACTCATGGCTTCGGACTCAAACCAGGCTAGGCGCTCCTTGCGCTTGAGCTCGGCAGGCGCGTCGGAAAGCGAAATTGACTTGCCGGCACGAATCCAGCACTTCTTGGGACGCATGAGCTTTTTGCCCGCGGGCGTGATGTCGGACCAGCCGCAGATGGCGAGCGGGTTGACGGGCGCCTTGCCCATCTGAGCGATGAGCGCAAAGCCGCCGTGGACCTCTGGCTTGATCTCGCGCGAGCGGATGCGCGTGCCCTCGGGGAAGATCAGGACGTCCTCGCCGCGCTGCAGCGCATGCTGGGCGGCGCGCAGGCACTTCATATCGGCAGTACCGCGCTCCACGGGGATGCCGCCCACGCGGCTAAAGGCCCAGCGCACAATCTTGCTCTTGGCGAACTCGGATTTAAAGATGGGGCGAATGCGGCGGCCGCCAAAGAACAGCGCCGTCTCCACGGCCAAGAGCTCGGCCATCGAGGTGTGGTTGCAGATGACCACGCTGCCGCGGCCTTCCTGGCGCTCAAACAGCAGGTCAGCGTCCTCGACCTTCCAACGCCACATGAGCTTGGAGAAGGCCCAAAGGATGGCCATGACTACGACGACGGTGCCGCGGATGAGCGCCGGAAACTCGTCATAGGGGGCGTTGTAATAGTCCTCGGGCGTCTGCTTAAACAGGCGCATGGGCTACCTCCTTTGGTTGATGAGGTCCTCGATTATCGAGACGACCTCGTCGATGGTGTGGGCGGTGGAGTCAACGTGCACGGCGTCCTCGGCGGGCACGAGCGGCGCGACCTCGCGGCTGCTGTCGAGTTTATCGCGCTGCTTGAGGGCGTCGAGGGTCTCGTCGACCTCGGCCTCGAGCTGCTCGGTGGTGAGCGTCTGGGCGTCGTTTTGGTGACGCTGCAGCACGCGGCGGCGGGCGCGCTCACGCGGGTCGGCAGTCAGGAAGACCTTGACCTGCGCGTTGGGGAACACGACGGTTCCGATGTCGCGACCCTCGGCCACGATATCGCGGTCCTCGGCGGCGCGGCGCTGGTGAATGAGCATGGCGGCGCGCACGCCCGGGTAGGCCGAGACCTTGGATACGTTGGCGTCGACCTGCGGGGTACGGATGGCGGCCGAAACGTCCTGGCCGTCAATGGTCAGGCGCGTGTCCTCGCCGGTGCCGTTGGTAAAGCGAATCTCGATCTGCTCGGCGAGGGCGTCGATGGCCGTCTCGTCGTCCAGATCGATGCCGCGGTCGAGCGCGGCGAAGGTGACGGCGCGATACATGGCGCCCGTGTCGAGCTTGTTAAAGCCCAGCTGGCGGGCGATCTCCTTGGCGATGGTGGATTTGCCGGAACCGGCGGGGCCGTCGATGGCGACGATCATGCAATGCTTCCTTTCGATGGTTGACGTGCTGGTATGGTTCGCGGGGGCAGGGGCGCGGCGGGTTGCCTAGCCTGTGTAGCGCTCGCGGTAGGTGTTGCGCTTGGGTGCGGAGCCGTGGCTGCCGTGGTGA
The DNA here is from genome assembly GCA_902478865.1 of uncultured Collinsella sp. GTDB lineage: Bacteria > Actinomycetota > Coriobacteriia > Coriobacteriales > Coriobacteriaceae > Collinsella. The sequence goes on along the minus strand of CABSNA010000192.1, from coordinate 1,118 downwards.
CGCGTGCGGCTGGCGGGCGTGTCTTGGGGCTTTCCGCCGTTGCGCTTGGCGCTCGCCTGCTTGGGCGGGATGCCGCCGGCCTTGAGGATCTGCACCTCGCGGTTGGTGAGCTCGCGCCACGAGCCCTTGGCCACGCCCTCGAGCTCAAGGCCGGCAAAGTTACAGCGATGCAGACGGATCACCGGATGGTGGATCTTGCTCAGCATGCGCTTGACCTGGTTTTTGCGCCCCTCGCGGATGATGACCTCCACGGCGGTGGTGCCGGGCTTGACGCCTTGCGGTGCCACGGCCTCTGCCTCGCGTGCGGTGATGACGCGGCAGATTGCCGGCTGGCACAGGCCATCGTCGAGCTCGATCCCACGGCGGAGCGGTTCCAAGTCGCGATCGGTCAGGTGGCCGTCCACGAGCGCCTGGTACGTCTTGTAGACGTGCTTGCTGGGGTGCAGTAGATCCTGCGACAGGTCGCCGTCGGTGGTAAAGAGCAAAAGGCCCGTGGTGTCGCGGTCCAGGCGGCCCACCGGAAACAAGCCCGGAAAGCGGTCGCGGGGGACCAGGTCGGCCACGCAAGGGCGCTCCTGCGGGTCGCTCATGGTAGTGAGGTAGCCGGTCGGCTTGTAGAGCATCAGGTACACGGCGCCCTGGCTGAGCTTGACGGGCATGCCGTCGACCTCGATATGGTCGCGGTCGACGTCGACCTTGGTGCCCAGTTCGGTCGCGACCTGGCCGTTGACGGTCACGCGGCCGGCGGTCATCAGGTCCTCCGATCCGCGGCGGCTCGCCACGCCCGCGCGCGCCAAAAAGCGCTGCAGGCGCATGGTGTGCGGGTAGACGGGCCGGGCGTCGGTTGCGGGCGCGCCCGTAGCGCCGGCGGTGCGCGTCTCCCCTGCTTCGTTAGTCCTCGTCATGCATGTCCTCCGAGGTATCGCCGGTGGGCAGTAGCTCTGCGTCATCGGTGTCCTCAACATCGGTATCGAGCAGTTCGCGCTCTTCGTCCAGGTCCTCGGCCTGTTCCTCGAGCGTGGACTGAATGCTGCGACCGCTCAGGCGCTCTCGGATAAATTGACGCGACTGCTCGTCGGGGGCAAACTGCTCCAGATCGGGCAGGTCGCGGGTGGAGC
>CABSNA010000191.1 GCA_902478865.1 uncultured Collinsella sp. | reverse complement strand
TTCCACGGGCCCTGCCACATTCGCGTGAATCTGGCGCTGCCGCTTTCGCGCGTAAAGGAAGCGTGCGACCGCCTGGACCGCTACGTTTTTAATGCACGGTAAGTGAGCACTGCATGCGGGGCCTTCTGCCAAGTCGGCTGGAAGGCCCCGCATGGTAAAACGTCTGTAGCCATTGGGCACTCGTGTGGTTTTGTTTGCTATTATTTTTTACCATTTCAGTCTGTAAACAGGATCGTATGGAGCTCGATGAAAAGGTCCCGTCGCTCGGTTGCCATTTCGTTGTTTGTTGCGCTTGCGGTAGCGTGCGCCTTTGTCGTAGCGATAGCCGGCTGTTCCGGGTCGAATGGCAGAGCCTCGACGTCTGCATTAGAAGGCCTGGATGCCTCGCAGGCCAAAGACGACAACCTTAAGACGCTCAACGTCGGCAGCGACCTCTATCCACCGTTTGTGTATACCGACGAGTACGGCGATATCGTTGGCCTGGATGTCGAGATATTGACCGAGGCTTTGGCCCGCATTGGTTACAAACCAAAGTACCAGCTGATCGATTGGGAAAAGAAGAACGAGCTGCTGGCGAGCGGCGAGCTCGATTGTGTCATGGGCAGCTTTAGCATGACGGGTCGCGAAAACGAGTAGCGTTGGGCCGGCCCGTACCTTGCGAGCCGCCAGGTGGTCGCGGTCGATCCCCAGAGCGATATCTACACGCTTGCGGATCTTGAGGATAAGGTCGTGGCGGTCCAGTCCACCACCAAGCCCGAGGACATTTTGCTCAATCGTACAAATGAAAACGTTCCGCAGATCAAGGAACTCTACAGCTTTTCGGACGGTTCATACCTGAACCCGGCGCTCGTCGAGGGCCTGGTCGACGCTATCGCCGCGCATGAGTCCTCGCTGCTCACCTACGAAAAGGACTATGGTGTGACGTATCGTATTCTGGATGAGCCGCTGCTAGAGGTCGGTTTGGGCACCGCTTTCGATATCAACGATACGCGCGGCATCGACGTTAAGCTCACTCATGCCTACCAGGAAATGCTTGCCGATGGCACCATGGAACGTCTGGTGTCAAAGTACTTTGATGACCCTTCGCCATTTTTGAATATGGAGGGCCTGTCATGATCGATGCGCCCGACCACGCCGCTCAGGAGCGGGGCAATCGTTCGACAGGGGCATGGCTCCTTGTCGCTCTGCTGGGGATAGCGCTCTCGGTTGTTGCCGGCATGATGAGCTACGGTTACACGACGGCCCAAGCCGAGCAGCGCTTTGCCGACGTTGTCGATTACGTGGCGACGCAGAGCCTTTCCTACGACGCGTTCAACAGCGCCTATGCGACCAAAAACCTGATTCGCGTTATGGAGATTGCCGGAGAGGCTGCTCGCGATATGGAGCGCGACGGTTCGGTGGATAACGCCATGCTGGAGCAATACGCCGACCAGTTCAACGTGAGCGCGCTGATTGTGACGGATGCATCGGGCAATTTGGTGTCCGAGTCCTCGACGGGCGATGTGGGCTACGAGTCGCTCGCTACGTATCTCAAGGAAGCGCCCGTGCTGGAGGTGGCAACTCATCCGCTTAAGTCCTATACCGCCCGCATCACGCTTGCGGATGATTCGGTCGCAGACATTGGCTGCGTGACTCGGCAGGATGGCGAGGGTATCGTTATCGCGGTAAGGCATCAGAGCGCGAAGGCGGTTGCAAGCAATACGCTCAAACTGCAGAGTTTGCTCGAAGGCTATGAAACCATCGATAGCGGCAATATCGTGATCGAAAGCGACGGCAAGGTCGTTGCGACCAATGCCGTTGAACCCACCGTATTGGGCGTGTTCGATCTGCCTGCGACGGACGTCTTCATTGTCGATGGTATTAAGGATCGATGCCTGGCTGGTAAGGTCAGATTGGTTAACGCCGACGGCGAGTGGTATTTGGGCACATTTGGAAAAGCGCACAAATTCTATGTGTACACCTATGCCTCGGCGCAGCGCTACTTTGAGGTTGTCGCGGCTGTTGCTGCCGGCGTGCTGGCGCTCTACAGCGGTGTTATAGCCGTTGTTGTGATGGTGCGTCGCCGCGCTGATCGTCGACGTTTGACGGACTTGCTGCAGCAGGAGCGCGACTATGGCGACAAGCTGGCAAAGGCGGCGCGTGAGGCCTCGTCTGCCAACTCGGCAAAGACAGAGTTTCTGCGTCGCATGAGCCACGATCTGCGCACGCCCATCAACGGCATTCGCGGCATGGTCGAGGTTGGCGATGCCAATGCGGACGATCTGCAAAAGCAGACCGAGTGCCGCTCAAAGATCTGGACGGCATCGGGACTGCTGCTCGACCTTGCCAACGAGGCACTCGATATGAGCCGCCTGGAGAGCGGACAGATCGACCTGAACCTCGTACCCATAAATTTGGTGGCCCTCAACTGTGAAGTGCGCGATATTTTGGAGCGCCAGGCCGAGGAGCGTCTGGTGACAATTATCTGCGACCAGCAGGCGCTTGATCATCCCTATGCACGGGTGAGCGTGACGCACCTCAAGCGCTTGTTGCTCAATATTGCCGGCAATGCCGTCAAGTACAACCGCCAGGGCGGCTATGTCCGCCTGGTGTGCCGCGAGGTGGAGCCAGCGGATGGCGTCCCCGTCTATGAATACACGATCGCCGACAACGGTATTGGCATGAGCGAGGAGTTCCAAAAGCACCTCTACGAGCCGTTTTGCCGCGAGGAGCAGCAGGTGGAAAGCGCTTCGTCGGGAACTGGCCTGGGCGCGCCTATCGCAAAACAGCTGGTCGAGCTTATGGGCGGAACCATGAGCTTTACGAGTGTCTTGGGGCAGGGGACGACGTTTACCATTCGCCTGCCGTTCGAGAAGTGCGACCGCTCCGAGATTCCTCAGGCAGTTCCCGCGGATGCGGGAGACGGCGATGCGCTCCAGGGCTTGCGCGTTTTGCTCGTAGAGGATAACGATCTGAATGCCGAGATCGCGCAGTTTACGCTCAGCCGTGCCGGTGCCATCGTGACGCATGCTAAGGATGGCGAGTCTGCCGTCGAGGCGTTTGCCGCGAGCGCACCGCACGAGTACGACGTGGTGTTGATGGACATCATGATGCCTGGCATCGATGGCCTTGAGGCCACGCGTCAGATTCGAGCGCTCGATCGCGAGGATGCCGCGACCACGCCGATTATCGCCGTGAGTGCCAATGCCTTTGCCGACGACCGCAGACTTTCGCGCGAGGCGGGCATGGACGCGCACCTGAGTAAACCCGTGAGCTCGCAGGAGCTCGTTGAGGCGCTTGCGCACATAGCCGCCGACGCTTCATAAGCATATGGCCCGGTTCCAAGGTGGGTTGGAACCGGGCCATATTGCCATTTGTGACGCCTGTTCTTGAGGCTTACTTTTCTTGAATCTGCTTACCGCAAAGATGCTCAATCGAAATCTCGTAAAGCTGGACGCCCTTGATGTCTTTGGCGATTTCCTCTTCGACTTCTTCGGCAGAAGGGTAGTACTTAAGGGCGAGCTGGCGGACTTTGTCCTCGATAAACG
>CABSNA010000190.1 GCA_902478865.1 uncultured Collinsella sp. | reverse complement strand
ACGCGTAAGATCGTCGGCAGCGTCAGATGTGTATAAGAGACAGGTACTCAAGAAGGAGGGACACATGGCTAAGTTTGACATCATCGCCGCGACCGGTTGCCCGACCGGCATTGCGCACACCTTCATGGCGAAGGAGGCGCTGGAGAAGGCAGCTGCCGAGCGCGGTCTGACCATTAAGGTCGAGACTCATGGCCAGGTCGGTGTCGAGAACGAGCTCACCAAGAGCGAGATCGCTGGTGCCAAGGCCGTCGTCGTCGCAGCCGATAAGGATGTCCAGGCTGAGCGTTTCGCCGGCAAGCCCATGGTTTCCGTTGGTGTTTCCAAGGCCCTGTCCGTTGAGGCCGCCGGTAAGCTGATTGACCGCGCGCTTGCCGCCAAGGGCGACAGCACGGTTGCAGCCGCTGCCGATGTCGAGGACGAGGTCGAGGAGAAGGAGTCCATCGGCCACGTCATCTACAAGCACCTTATGAACGGCGTCAGCCATATGCTGGTCTTCGTCGTTGCCGGTGGTGTCCTGACCGCCGTCTCGTTCCTGTGGGGCATCACGTCCTTCGATTCGACGGCTGCCGACTACAACAGCTTCGCCGCTATGCTCAAGATCATCGGCGGCATTGCCATGAACCTCATGGTTCCCGTGCTTTCCGCCTACATCGCCGAGTCCATCGGTAAGCGCCCGGCGCTCGTCCCCGGTTTTGTTGCCGGTATGATCGCCATCCAGGGCCTGCCTGTTAGCGCCGAGACCGGCATGATCGACGCCGGTGGCGCCGGCGTGGGCTTCGGCTTCCTGGGCGGCATCGTCGGCGGCTTCCTCGCTGGCTATGTCATCCTACTGCTCGAGAAGGTCTTTGCCGGCCTGCCCAAGAACCTGGACGGCCTCAAGGCTATCTTCCTGTACCCGCTGTTCTCGACGGCTATCGTCGGCCTGGTTATGCTCGGCATTTCCGGCCCCATGGCTGCCATCAACACCGCCATGATGGACTTCCTCAAGGGCCTGTCCGCCTCTGGCGCCGTTGTCCTGGGTCTTGCCATCGGCTGCATGTGCGCCTTTGACATGGGCGGCCCGGTCAACAAGGCTGCTTACGTCACCGGTACCGCTATGCTCACCGAGGCCCTGGCCGCCGGTGTTGGCACCGATACCTACAACTTCGGCACCAACTTCATGGCAGCCGTCTCTGCCGCCTGCATCGTTCCGCCGCTAATCACCACCTTCGCCGTCGTTGTCGGCAAAAAGTACTTCAGCCAGGAGGATCACGACGCCGGTATCGTCAACCTCATCCTTGGTTGCACCCACATCACCGAGGGCGCCATTCCGTTCATGACCAAGAACATCTGGCCCGTCATGCCCATCATGATGCTCGGTTCCTCTATCGCTTCGATCCTGACCATTATGTTCAACGTTCACGATCCGGCGCCTCACGGTGGCTTCCTGGTCCTGCCCGTTGTCGAGAACGGTCCGCTGTGGGTCCTCGCGATCCTCATCGGCGCCGTGGTCGGTGGCATCCTGTTCGTGGCCTTCAAGAAGTACGACTTCGAGAAGAATCAGAAGGCCGCTCCTGCAGCCAAGCCGGTTGAGGCCCCCAAGGCCGCTGCCGTCGAAGCCCCCAAGGCCGAGGCTGTCGACTTTGTGAAGGTCGAGAATGTTTTTGTCGCCGAGGACTTCGCTTCTCGTGACGAGGCTCTGAGCTTCGTCTCCAACCAGGCTGTCAAGGCCGGTATCGCCAGCGACGCCGACGCCGTGATGAACGCCTTCCTGGCCCGCGAGTCCGAGGGCACCACGGGTATGATGGAGGGCTTCGCCATCCCGCATGCCAAGTCCGACGCCATTGCCGAGGCTGCCGTCATCGTCGTTAAGGACGAGTCCGGCGTGACCGGTTGGGATACCATGGACGGCGCTCCCGTCAACGTGGCCATCGCTCTGCTCATCCCGGGTGCACAGGCTGGCACCACGCACCTCAAGATCCTGTCCAAGGTCGCCGAGGCGCTCATGGACGAGGACTTCCGTGCCACCGTCAAGGGTTCCACCGACGCCGCCGAGATCGCCAAGACGATCAACGCCCGCCTGCTCTAATCCAGCAGTCAGCGAATAATATCGCCCCTTGTAACAAAGGCGGAGACCCTCTCCAGGGCCTCCGTCTTTTTTCTATCCCTCCCATAAGTTGCGGTGAAATAGGGACTGCTTAAACGATTCAACCCCAAATTCAGTCCCTATTTCACCGCAACTTACAAAAGGGCATAGAGGGGGCCGCCTATCGGGCCCCTGTGGGCGAGCAAGCGGACGACAAACACATCTGTCCAATAATTCGTCTGAAACATAATGAAAAACCGTTTGATGTGAGTTAATATAAACAACGTCGTGAATCTGACTCCTGCCACATGCATGACAGGGGTTAAACACAAAAAGGAGTCAACTATGGTTTCTGAGAAGGCTACCCTCGTTAATCCTCAGGGTCTGCACATGCGTCCGGCTGGTCTGTTCGCCTCCACCATGGGCAAGTACGCCTGTGACGTGACGGTCGTCACCCCCGAGAAGGAGGTCAACGGCAAGTCCCCGATGGCCCTCATGGCTGCTGGTATCCCCTGCGGTACTGAGGTCGAGGTCAAGTGCGACGGCGCCGACGAGGCCGAGGCTCTGGCTGCTGCCATCGAGCTCATCAAGAGCGGTCTTGGCGAGTAGAACTCAAACGGGTCGCATGTTGAACAACTAAGTTCATATTTGGGGGCGCAGTGACCTGTTGTAAGGTAGCTGCGCTCTTTTGTCATGGATATGGCAAAACGCTTTATCACATGACACGGAGAGAGGAATGGGAATGTATCAGGGAGTCAACGCTTCCGAGGGCATCGGTATCGGCACCGTCATGGTCGCCGTCGATCCCGACTTGACGTTTGAGCCGCACGAGGTTGCTGATTCGGCAGCAGAGAAGGAGCGCTATCAGTCCGCTCTTTCGGTCTTCTGCGAGAAGACCCAGGCTCAGGCCGACCATATGAAGGAGACGGTGGGCGAGGCCGAGGCCGAGATCATGAGCGGACACATTGTCCTGGCTCAGGACCCGGGCATGACTGACGCCATCAACGCCGCCATTGACGGCGGTACCTGCGCCGAGCAGGCGCTCATGGACACCTCGACCATGTTTGAGAACATGTTCCTGTCCATGGACGACGAGATGTTCCGTCTGCGCGCGGCCGACATCGCCGACATCCGCACCGGTATTCTGGCCGAGCTGCTGGGCAAGGAGGTCGTCGACCTTTCCGTCCTGCCCGAGAACACCGTCGTTGTCGTGCACGACCTCACGCCGTCCATGACCGCCACGATCGATAAGGCCCACGTTGCCGGTATCGTCACCGAGACCGGTGGCCGCACGTCGCATTCCGCGATTATTGCGCGCGCCCTTGAGATCCCGGCTGTCCTTTCGGTTTCCAATAGCTGCACTGCGCTGCGCAACGGTATGACCGTTGTCGTCGACGGTGGCAAGGGTATCGTTGAGGCCGATCCCGACGAGGAGACGCTCGCTGCCTACACCGCCAAGGCCGAGGCCT
>CABSNA010000189.1 GCA_902478865.1 uncultured Collinsella sp. | reverse complement strand
AAGCACGTCACGCTCGAGAACCTCTTCGAGACCATCGCCGACGCCGAGGTCAAGGAGCTCAACCTGATCATCAAGGCCGACGTCCAGGGTTCCATCGAGGCCCTTCAGGACTCGCTCGACAAGATGGATCAGTCCGAGGTCCGCATCAACACGATCCACTCCGCCGTCGGTGCCATCAACGAGACCGACGTCGTCCTGGCCGACGCCTCCAACGCCATCATCATCGGCTTTGGCGTGCGTCCCGACGGCAAGGCCCGCTCCGCAGCCGAGCGCGAGGGCGTCGAGATCCGTTGCTACGACGTTATCTACAAGTGCCTCGAGGAGCTCGACGCCGCCCGTATCGGCATGCTCAAGCCCACCGAGGTCGAGGTCGCCACGGGTACCGCGACCGTCCTGGACACCTTCAAGGTGCCCAAAGTCGGTATCGCCGCCGGTGTCCGCGTCGAGGAGGGCGAGATCGCCGCGACCGATTCCGTGCGTCTGGTGCGCGACGGTATCGTGGTCTTCAACGGCAAGATCGCCTCGATGCGCCACTACAAGGACGAGGCCAAGAGCCTCAAGAGCGGTTCCGAGGGCGGCATTGGCCTGGAGAACTTCCAGGACATCAAGCCCGGCGACCAGATCGAGGGTTACCGCATCGACCAGGTTGCCCGTACCGAGTAGGGGGTAGCGCTATGAAGCAAACGCAGGCAACCCGCCGTCTGGGCGAGCAGCTTCGCGAGAAGCTCGGTTATATCCTGCTCTTTGAGGTTTCCGATCCGCGTCTCGACCTGGTTACTTTGACTGCGGTCGAGGTCGCGGTGGACCGTTCGTTCGCACGCGTGTACGTGTCGTGCGATGCGAGCCGCTACGACGAGGTCATGGAGGCGCTCGCAAGCGCCAAGGGCCGCATTCGTAGCCTGTTGGCTCGCTCGCTCGATTGGCGTGTCACGCCCGAGCTCGATTTTCGCATCGATCGCTCGACCGATGAGGCCGAGCGCATCACGCGTGCGCTGGAAAACGTTCCCGCCACGCTTGCGATCGAAAAGGACGAGGACGGCTATCCGATAGCGGATGCCGCCCAGGAGGCAGCTTTAGATGACTAATTCCGCCGACCTCGCCTCGTGCGAGTCTGCAGATATTCAGCGACGCATCCTCGAGCTCATCGAGGGTGCGTCCTCCATTGCGATTTCGGGACATACTTCTCCCGATGGCGATGCCTTGGGCTCCGTATTGGGTCTGGGCCTTTCGCTCATGAAGTTTTTCCCCAACAAGGACATTGCCCTGCTGCTGGCAGACGATGACCCAGTTCCGCGCATCTACCGCTTTATGGAGGGCGCCGATCGTCTGGTGCCGGCATCTACGTACACCGGTAATCCGGACCTGTTCATTTCGGTGGACGTACCGGTCGTCGAGCGTCTCAATAATTCCGCCGAGGTGCTTCGTCGCTCCAAGCATGTGGTGTGCTTCGATCACCATCCGGCGCGCGAGGAGTTTGCCGAGCTCAGCCTGAGGCGCGTTGAAGCTGCAGCCTGCGCCATGATCATTGACCGTTTCTTGGACAATTGCGGCATTGTCGCCCGTGATGACGTCGCGACTTGCTTGCTGTGCGGCTTGGTGACCGACACCGGTCGTTTCCAGTACCAGAACGCCGATGCTGCTGCGTTCCATGCGGCCTCGCGACTGGTTGCCCACGGTGCCGATCCGGCGCGTGTGGCACTCGAGGTATATCAGAGCATGCGCGTTGAGTTTTTGCACCTCAAGTCCATCGTTATGGGCCGCATCAAGACGGTGGCCCACGGGCGTGTCGCGTATAGCTATGCGTACCAGAGCGACCTTGAGGCTTGCGGTGTCACCTCGGATGAGTGCGACGGCCTGGTCGATGTGGTGCGTTCGGTGATGGGCGTCGAGGTCTGCATGTTCTTAAAGGGCATTGAGGGCGATACCAAGGTGCGTGGCAACCTGCGCTCCAAGGGCGACCTCGATGTGTCCGAGATTGCTGCCAACTTTGGCGGTGGCGGGCATCATGCCGCCGCCGGCTTTTCCAACAACGGAACGATTCGCGAGACGCTCGCCGTGGCACTTCCCATGCTGGCCGAGCTGGTAGGGGAGGATCCCGCTTCGGTGACCGTCGAGCTCTAACTTATTGGATGGTACATGGCTCGTCGAACGCCTTCTCAATTGAATATGCTGCTCGCCGTCGATAAGCCGGTGGGCTGCACGTCCCACGATGTGGTCTCGCAATGCCGACGCGCCCTCCATGAGCGGCGCGTCGGCCATGCCGGCACGCTCGACCCCATGGCATCTGGAGTCATGGTGGTGGGTGTGGGCCAGGCCACCCGTCTGCTGGGCATGCTCACGCTCGATACCAAAAGCTACGTCGCCGATATTTCGTTTGGTGCCGAGACCAATACCGATGATGCGGAGGGCGAGGCGGTCCGCACGGTGGCTGTTGCCAACGAGCTCCGCGATCCTGCCTATGCTCGTGAGCGCTTGGCCGCCATGCTGGGCCCGCAGATGCAGGTGCCGCCGGCGTTTTCTGCTATCTCGGTCAATGGCGTTCGCGCCTACAAGTCTGCTCGCGAGGGCAATGCGGTGGACCTACCTCCGCGCCCCGTCGAGGTCTATGCCGCCGACCTGATCGCCGTGGGCGGCGAAGGTGATACGTGTGTGTGGACCGTGGCGTTCTCGGTGAGCAAGGGCACCTATATCCGTGCGCTCGCTCGCGACCTGGGCCGCGCTTGCGATAGCGCCGCGCATATTTCCGCACTTCGTCGCACCGCATCTGGTGTTGTTTCCATTGGCGCCTGTCATGCGGTGGAGGAGCTTTCTCCCGAGTCCGCCGCTGGCTTTGCCCTGGATCCCATTGCGGCCTTGGGCGCCATGCGTGTTGACTTGCCGGGCAATCTTGCCGACGACCTGCTCTGCGGCCGTCGCATTCCCGTTGAGCGTGCGCTTGCCGATTTCGATGTCTCGAAGGCGCTGTTTGCGCTGGTGCTCGATGGGGGACTCAAGGCGCTCGCCCGCATTGAGGGTGGCCGCTTTGTCATGGAGCACATGTTTCCGCAGGCAATCGGCGGTGTTCGATGATGTTGTCCGCTCGCGAGCTCGCGCGTATCTTTTTCGCGGGCGAGTCGGACGAGGCTCGCATCGTTACTGCCGATGTGTTTGATAAGTGTGAGCACCTGGGTGCCGCATCGATTGCCATCGGCGTGTTCGATGGCGTGCACCGTGGACACCAGGAGCTCATTGCGGCGCTTGTCCGGGATGCCCGTGCCCATGGCTGCAAGGCGGTAGTAGTTACCTTCGATCCCGACCCGGACGTCGTGGTGAGCCCTTCGCCCGCTCAAAAACTGATGACGACGGCCGACCGTCTGCATGCCTTGGCTCAGACCGGGGTCGATGCGGTGGTGGCCGTTCCCTTTACGTCTGAGGTTGCGGCGCTTGACCATGTTGATTTTCTCTCGCTGGTGTCGCGTCTGGTCGACATTCGATCGATTCGCGTTGGCAGTGACTTTAGGCTGGGTCGTGGCGGTGCTTCTGGCTGTCTCTTATACACATCTGACGCTGC
>CABSNA010000188.1 GCA_902478865.1 uncultured Collinsella sp. | reverse complement strand
ATTCATGAGCGTCTCGTGGGCTCGGAGATGTGTATAAGAGACAGGTGTAGAACAGGCCACCCTTACCGGTCCACGAGAGCTCCGGCACGCAGAACAGGCCCGTAAGCACGCCGCCCAAGATGCCGCCGATGCCGTGGCAGCCAAACGCATCGAGTGCATCGTCGTAGCCGAACTTGGTCTTGAGATGGCTGATGGCCAAGTAGCAGACGGGCGAGACGATCAAGCCCATGACCAGCGCCGCCCACGGCTCGACAAAGCCTGCGCCGGGCGTGACCACCACAAGGCCCGCAACCAAACCGGTACTGGCACCCACCAGCGTGGGGCGACCGGTGTGCACGCGCTCGACGGCAAGCCACGAGACCATGCCCGCTGCGCTGGCCGTCACGGTGTTGAGGATGGCAAGTGCCGCCACGGCGTCGGCCTTAAACTCGCTGCCGCCGTTAAAGCCAAACCAGCCAAACCAAAGCAGGCCGGCGCCCAGCGCCACAAACGGCACGTTATGCGGGCGATAGCTCACCATGCCAAAACCGCGACGACGGCCGAGCATTAAGCAGAGAATCAGGCCCGTGAGACCGGACGAAATGTGCACCACGTCGCCGCCGGCAAAGTCGAGTGCGCCGATGATGTCGCCGATAAAGGAGCCATCGCCGCCCCAGACCATGTGGGCGAGCGGCGCATAGACCACGAGCAGCCAAATGCCCAGGAAGGCCGCCATGGCACCAAACTTAACGCGGCCGGCAAGGCTGCCCGTGACGATAGCGGCCGTGATCATGGCAAATGCCATCTGGAAGGCGATGTTGATGATCTGAGGGTAGACGGCACCGTCCGACGCGGTGCCCTCAGCCGCCTGCAGCACCTGGTTGAGCACCGGCAAGCACAGCAGCTGGTCAAGGCCTCCAATAAACGGGCTGGAACCGTCGCCGCCGTAGGCCAGCGACCAGCCGGCAACAATCCACAGCATGCAGACCAGGCCAATGGCGCCAAAGCACATGAGCATGGTGTTGATGACATTTTTGCGCCTGGACAGGCCGCCATAGAAAAACGCCAGACCCGGTGTCATTAAAAACACGAGCATGGTGCAGATGAGCATAAACGTTGTCGATCCCGTATCGTACATTCGCTCCCCCTTGATCGCATGAACGTTGTCGGCGCCCATAATGCGGCCGAGGGACAACTGGTGTAGACCAGATACGGCGTTGTTAAACGCTGCGTTGTCGAATGGAAACGGTGCCGCAATCTTGGAAACGGCGCGGCAACGGGCGCGAAACGAACGGGAAATACGCGAGCAAGGAAGCCGCGAACGCTCCCATCCCGGCTAGCGTCGGAACAGCTCACGGGCTCGGTCGCGGAGGTCGGTAGCTCGAATGACACCTTCGTAGCGATTGATGCGCAGACGCGGGAAGGCATTGAAAAAGCGCAGGTCACGACGACTGAGTGACACGCTCGGTACCGGACGGCTCATGCGCTTACCGGCAAGGCGACGGCTGAGCGACGGACGCGGCATGCTCGGCGCGGCATCGGCCACGCGGCGGGCAGCGAGCGCCAGGCCGCGAGCACCATCCGAGATAAACGTCGGCATCGAAGCCTTCTCGCGCAGGGCATCGAGCGTCGCGTCGCCCAGCTCCGCCAGCCACGCGTTAACGGCGCGGCTGCGGATATGCGTCTGTGCCACCGAGTCGATTGCCGAATCGGGAATACGTTCGAGCATGGAGTCGGACGCATCGGCAAGAGACTCATTGATGCGGTCGGCAAGGTCGGCGCGCACACGCTCCAGCTGATCGGACAGGCGGCGCCAGCTGGCCAAAGAGCACACCGCGTCGACCATCATCGCGACCGCGACGATAAAGGCGGACAGCCGCACAATCAGAACCGGCAGATGGCCAAGCAGCCCCAGCAATGCCGGCTCCACTAAACGGCAAATGCACAGCGCACCCAAGCCAAACGCGCATGCCCAGTACAGACAGATGCGTCCGTGCAGGTTAAACGGCAGGTGCGAATAGTCCCAAAAGCGAGCGCCTGTTGTTTTTTCCAGCAGCACGCCTACGCTGTACTCAATCACGCTGCATACAAGCGCCGCGGCGACAAACTGGCTCGGGGCATCCGGAATCCCGCGCAACAAAAGCCAGCAGGCTATGCCGCCCACACCATAGATAGGGCAACACGGTCCCAGTAAAAAGCCACTGTTGGCGAAGCGTCCGTGATTGAGCATGGCGCAGACCGTCGACTCCCACGCCCAGCCACAAAAGCCGTAGAAGGCAAACGAGAGCACCAGCGCCGAGAGCGGACAGGCGGCAAGCGTCGCGCCGTCAAATGCCATGTCGATCGCGGCCCCCACCGTCTACCCTCTCCTCTTTTCGCTCGATGCTTTACTCACGCCATCGTCCACCTCGTCCCTGCGCGGCAGACGACCGGCGACCGTCTCGCGCAGCGCGCACCATTTATCTGCCAGGCATACAATCCATGCCTCACGACACGTCGGCGGCACCGGTACCAGCGGAAACATATGGCGCGCGATAATATTCCGCTCGCGCGGCGTCAGCTCAAAATCTTCCTCGGCACGCGTCAGGGCAAAAAACGGGTGGCGAAAGCCATGCAGCCGATGGCTTGGGTCGGGATCGTGCCAGTCATAGAGAAAGTAATCGTGCAGCAGGGCCCCGCGCAGCAACGAGGCGCGGTCGACCGAGACACCGACGCGGCCCAGGCGCTCGGCAAAGGACAGACTTGCACGCGCCACCGAGGTCACATGTGCATAGACCGTCACATCGCCATGCTGGATAAACTCGCGCGTCAGGTCCAGACGGCCCGCCTGTGCCAGTTGACGGGCAGCATGGTCTACTTCGCACGCGATTTTCTCGGCACGAACGACATCGGACATGCTGCCTCCTTCCAGCGACTCACGGCGACAAGCCACAGCCTGTGCACAATCGATAAAAACATCATGGAACACATCAGTATGGCATCGGACAAAACGTTTTGCCCCACCAGTTGGCGAATTACCGCGCCGCCGTCACATATCAAACGCCAAAATGTGCGAGACTGTCTTGTGCAATTGTGCCGGCCGAGGGAGCGCCGGCGCACGATTCGCATGGAGTAACCCACAACGATGCTGCTTACGCAAACGACAACGCCCGAGGACGTCAAGGCTCTCGACCGCGCCGAGCTTCCGCTGCTCTGCGGCGAGATCCGTCAGGCAATCCTCGAAAGCTCCGCCGCCGTCGGCGGGCACGTTGCCCCCAACTTGGGCGTCGTTGAGCTTACGGTTGCGCTTCATCGCGTGTTTAACTCCCCCATCGACAAGATTGTCTTTGACGTTTCGCACCAGACCTACGCCCACAAGGCGCTGACGGGGCGCGCGTACACCTATATCGATCCGGAGCGTTATGGTGAGGCTTCTGGCTTTGCCAATCCCGACGAGTCCGAGCACGACCTGTTTGCCATGGGCCACACCTCCACATCGGTGAGCCTAGGCTGCGGCCTTGCCCACGCGCGCGACCTGGCGGGAGATGCATACAACGTCATCACCATCATTGGCGACGGCTCGCTTTCGGGCGGCTTGGCGTTTGAGG
>CABSNA010000187.1 GCA_902478865.1 uncultured Collinsella sp. | reverse complement strand
ATGTGTATAAGAGACAGGCCCGTGTGGACGGCGAAGTGTACTTTGATGCGACCAACGAGACCGTGACCGAGGAATCCGACCGCACCGTCACGACCACCGACCACTACGATGCCTACCGCAAGGGAAATATCTCGTTTAAGCGCGTGCCCGTCGACGGATCGTCCAAGATGCCCGACGGCCACATGGACGCCATCGAGCCGTTTGACTACGACGCGCTGCGCCCGTTTTCGGTCGCCTATATGCCCGGCTACATCGCCAACCGCTATGACGAGGATTGCGAAACCTGCAAGGCGCGCGCCGAGCGTCGTATGGAAGAAAGTACGATTTCGGCCCTGCGCGAGACCGTCGTCGACGAATACGACGACGCCACAGTCGAAAGCAAGCAGCTCGACTACACCTGGGAAGAAAACGATTATGCCCTGTTCCCCGTGTGGATGCTCTCTACCTCGTGGAACGGCAAGAGTTATCTGTTTGCTATGAACGGCCAAACCGGCCGCATGGTCGGCGAGCTTCCCTGCTCCAAGCCCAAGCTCGCTATCGCCTCGGCGCTGTTCTTTGTGATCGGGTTTGTCCTCTCCCAGATTCTCTTTATGGGAGAGAACGCCTTCGATCCGGACTACCTCGCCTTTGATGTCGAGGGCATCCTCATCAACATCGTCGCGCCGCTGATCATCGTGATCATCGGAGACGTGCTGCTGGTAGGCCAGCTCAAGACAGCCAACGAGGCCACCCATGCCGATGAGTACTGCGGCGAGCTTGACCTGACCGAGAAGCACGACACCTTCAGCCACACCGAGACCACCGTTGTCATGAAGGACGACAAGGACGACTAACCATTCTGACCAATACCACCCGGCCTTTGACGAGAAAGGAAGATCACCATGGGACTCTTGAAAGCTGGATTGGGAGCCGCCGGCGGCGTCATGGCCGACCAGTGGAAGGAATTTATCTATTGCGAATCGATGCCCGCTGACGTCTTGGCCTGCAAGGGCAGCAAGCGCACCGGCGGCCGCAGCTCCAACACGCGCGGCGAGGACAACGTTATCTCCAACGGCTCCGTCATCGCCGTCAACGACGGCCAGGGCATGCTCGTGGTGCAAAACGGCAAGATCATCGAGGTTGCGCTGGAGCCTGGCGAGTTTGTCTTTGACACCGGCAGCGAGCCGAGTGTCTTCAGCGGCAACCTGGGCGACTCCATCAAGGAGACCTTCGCCAATATCGGCAGCCGCTTTACCTTTGGCGGCGACGCGGGCAAGGACCAGCGCGTCTACTTCATCAACACAAAAGAGATCATCGGCAACAAGTACGGCACCGCCTCTCCCGTGCCCTTCCGCGTAGTCGACAACAATATCGGTCTGGATGTCGACATCTCCGTTCGCTGCAACGGCGAGTATTCGTACCGTATCACCAACCCGCTGCTGTTCTACACCAACGTGTGCGGCAACGTGACCGACAGCTACACGCGCGATAAGATCGACAGCCAGCTTAAATCCGAGCTGCTCACCGCCCTGCAGCCCGCCTTTGCCAAGATCTCGGAGATGGGCATCCGCTACAGCGCCATCCCCGGCCACACCACCGAGCTCGCCCGCGCGCTCAACGAGGTCCTCTCTGCCGATTGGCGTGACCTGCGCGGCGTCGAGATCGTGAGCTTTGGCGTCAACTCCATCGCCGCCTCGCAAGAGGACGAGCAGATGATCAAAGACCTGCAGAAGGCCGCGGTCATGCGCGATCCCACCATGGCAGCCGCTAATATCGCCAGCGCCCAGAGCGACGCAATGCGCGCGGCAGCCGCCAACCCCAACGGCGCGATGGCAGGCTTTATGGGCATGGGCATGGCAGGTGGCATGGGCGGTATGAACGCCAGCCAGCTGTTCGCCGCCGGCCAGGCACAGCAGCAGGCCGCCCCGCAGCCGGCTCCGGCACCCGCCCCCGCACCGGCACCCGCTGCCGCACCTGCGGCCGGCGCATGGACCTGCAGCTGCGGCGCCACCAACACCGGCAAGTTCTGCTCCGAGTGCGGTAGTCCCGCACCCGCCCCGGCACCGGCCAAGTGGTTCTGCCCCAACTGCGGCAGCGAAAACGGCGGCAAGTTCTGCAGCAACTGCGGAACGCCCAGACCCTAACCCCTCTATCTGGTAATTGGCGGGGGGTCCGCCACCCCCGCATCTGCTTCTATGGGTTTCGTTCGATAAAGGAGGACACCATGAAGACAACGTTCAAAAAGTCCGTACTCGCATTTCTGACATGCGTCCTGGCGCTCGCCTTTGCCCTGACGGGCTGCAGCGGCGGAGGCAAAGACCCCAAGGCCAACTTCGTCGGCAGCTGGGAACTCTCGGGTGGAACCCTGGAGGGCGAAGAGCTGACCGATGAGTACATGAAGATGCTCGAGGATTGGGGTGTCCACTGCGTCCTGATTCTCGATGAGGACGGTACAGGCGCCCTCGACCTATTCCTTGAAGTCGTCGACCTTAAATGGGAGGCAAAGGACGCCACCACCGTAACCATCACCGCCGAAGACGAGTCGCATGACATGAAGCTCAAGGACGGCAAGCTCATCCTCGAAGAGGATGACGGCAATCTTGTCTTTACCAAGTCCGACAAGGATCTGTCCGGCACGGTGAAGAAGGATCGCGAGGCGGCCGAGAAGGAAGAAGAGATCGACGAGGCCGTCGAAGACGACGACGTCCAGAAGATTGAAATCTCCCCCGCCGTCACCGTTGCCGATGACGACCTGTGCACCATCACCATCACCGAAAAATTCAAGGACGAGTGGGGCGACATCGGTTTTGTCGTCAACATCACCAACAAGAGCGACAAGGACCTGACCTTCTACGCTCCTTCCGGCAAGACCAACGTCAACGGCACCATGAAGGAACCCTGGTTCTCGGCTCACCTGATGCCCGGCACCAGCGCCACCGAGGAATTCACGTTCTCGAGCGGCGAGCTTGACAGTCTTGACGACCTGGTCAACACGACCATCGGCATCGACGCCTACCTGACCGATTCCTACGAGGACGTCGCCTCCTACAGCGCAACCATCGCGTAACGGCGGACACCGATAGCCGCGGATTGGCGGACACATCCGCGCACATGCCAGGCGGGGCCGCAGGAGATAATCCTGCGGCCCCGCCGCTTTATGCCGACAGCACTGCCCATACAAGCAGGCCGCCCGCCGTTTTTAGATGCGAAACGGCGGGCGGCCTATCTTTACGGCGCCGGAACACGGGCGGCGCACCGACTACGGGCGCTCCATATTGGGAACGATGCTGCCCTCGGTCACCGCATGCACGGCAAGACGCATGATGTTGTCGTAGCCGGTCTTGCTCAGGATCTCCGAAATGCGGCGCTTGATGGTGCCCTCACTCATAAACAGCTCGGCCGCAATCTCGCGACGGCTCTTGCCCTCGCAGGCGAGGCGCAAAATCGACAGCTCGACATCGTCGAGTGCCGCCGTGCCCGAAAAAATGCTCTCGGGCGGCTTGGGAAACGTGCAATAGCCCGCCAGCGTGGAGCGCATCACGGCGAAAAGCTCGTCGATACCGACGTTCTTGTACACAAAGCTGTCGACGCCCGCCTCGCGCG
>CABSNA010000186.1 GCA_902478865.1 uncultured Collinsella sp. | reverse complement strand
AAGCGTCCTAGTGTTCGCTTCTAATAAAGAAGGCCAAGATTCGGGACGCAGTTCAAAAGGTGCCTGTCCCCTTTGTGGTGGTGAGGAGCGCGCGGCTTCTTTTGGTAATAGTGTTAGCTGGCGGTATCATTAGTGCAGGTGGCGAAGGTTTGCATTGTGGGGTGTTTTGCCGTGAGCCGTTCTGCCCGTATTGGATTGATTGTCTTGGCGCTTGCGATCGCTGTGGTTGGCGCGGGCGCTGTCGGTATGGCATTTCTACCTGCTGCGGTGACGGAGCCGTTGGTCAAGCCTGTGGCTCAATCTGTCGAACTTCTGACCGGCGACGACAAGCCCGAGACCATTACCGTTGATTTTGATGAGCAGCCGGCTGTGCTGGGTATTAGCAATTTTCCGAGTATTCAGCTTGGGGCCATGCGCTATACCACGGATACAAGCCTGATCGATAGGGCGTCCGAGCTACTCAAGGGCAAAACATTTAAGCGTTGGTACGGATATGCGTCCTATCGGGCAAAAGCGAACGACATGGTTGGCGGATGTCACTCTTCCATCGAGCTGGACACTGCAAACGGCGCAAAGTTATGTGATGTCTCGTACGATCCGGGTTACGAGGGCAATGAGGGTCCGGGTATTTACATCATGGCCGGCGATGCAGCCTATGTCATGGAGGGC
Organism: uncultured Collinsella sp.; assembly: GCA_902478865.1. GTDB lineage: Bacteria > Actinomycetota > Coriobacteriia > Coriobacteriales > Coriobacteriaceae > Collinsella. Next base: position 2,926 of record CABSNA010000186.1, on the reverse strand, counting down.
GACCAGGCCGAGCTCAACGATTTTATGGGTCAGTGTATCCAAGATGCCTATGAACAGACCTGCTTGCCCGACCCGCAGACTGCACGCGATAGTGGGTCTGCCCGTATATTGCTCTTCGAGGATGAGATGCCCTGGAGCGGCGAATCGGGAAGCACGGGTTCGGCAAGTAAATAGAGACTGCAACCACCACAAAGGTACCCGTCCCCTTTGTGGTGGTTTTCGGTCTGTCTCGATCTGTAACATCTTGGCCGCTAAAAGTGGGCCTGGTGTTACAGATTTAGATTTTTGATCCGGGTGTTTTCTGTTCGTCTCGATTTGTAACAGATAGAGCTCTATTTGCTGACTAGATGTTACAGATTTAGATAAACGGGTGCCGCTGGTCATTTCATCTCGATCTGTAACATCTAGAGCCATAAACAGCCGCTAGATGTTACAGATTGAGATAGTAAGGGGACGAGGCCGTAGCGGGTGAGCGCACCTGCTCCCTATCTTTCAATCACTCAGAAAATCTTATATATAGAGACTTAGATTTATGTATAAGATCGAGCAAAGCTGGCAACAATACTTCTCGAACAACGTGAAGCCGCCCCGTAGGGCGGCCGCCCCAAGAGAGGTGATTCCATGAGAATCGATAAGCTAGCAATGACGTCGCGCGAGGCGCTGCAGACCGCCATGAGCACGGCTGCCGACGCGCAGGCCGGCGCGGTGGAGCCGATTCACCTGCTGTCTGCCCTGCTTGGTGCCGGCGAGCGCAATATCTCCGTGATCATCGAGCGCATCGGTGCCGACCCGGCTCAGCTTGCACGCTCCACGCAGGATGCCATTGACCACGCGCCCAAGGTTTCCGGCGAGGGCCAGCAGATGGGTCTTTCCAACGAGCTCGTCCGCGTCATCGAGAAGGCCGAGAAGAAGGCCACCAAGATGGGCGACAGCTTTGTGGTGACTGAACATTTGCTGATGGCGCTTGCCGAGGAAAAGGGCGAGGCCGGTCGTGTACTGCGCGACGCCGGCGTCACCAAGGAGCGCATCGAGCAGGTCTACGAGGAGCTACGCGGCGATGACCGCGTGACGTCTGCCGAGGACAAGACCCAGTTTGAGGCGCTGGAGCAGTACGGTCGCAATATCTGCGACCTTGCCCGCGCCGGCAAGCTCGACCCGGTCATCGGCCGTACCGACGAGATCCGCCGTACCATTCAGGTCCTGTCCCGCCGCACCAAGAACAACCCCGTGCTCATCGGCGAGCCGGGCGTCGGCAAGACGGCTATCGTCGAGGGCATCGCCCAGCGTATCGTGGCCGGCGACGTGCCGAGCACCCTGCGCGATCGCGACCTTATCGAGCTCGACATGAGCGCGCTGGTCGCCGGCGCCAAGTACCGCGGCGAGTTCGAGGACCGCTTGAAGGCCGTACTCAAAGAAGTGCAAAAATCCGAGGGCAAGGTCATCCTGTTCATCGATGAGCTCCACACCATCGTGGGTGCGGGTGCTACCGAGGGCTCCATGGACGCCGGCAACATCCTCAAGCCGGCGCTCGCCCGTGGCGACCTGCATGCAATCGGCGCGACCACGCTCGACGAATACCGCAAGTACATCGAGAAGGACGCGGCGCTCGCCCGTCGTTTCCAGACCGTGATGGTCAGCGAGCCTACCGTTGAGGACACCATCTCGATCCTGCGTGGCCTCAAGGAGAAGTACGAGATCTTCCACGGCGTGCACATCACCGATAGCGCGCTCGTGGCGGCTGCCGACCTCTCCGATCGCTATATCGCCGACCGCTTCCTGCCCGACAAGGCCATCGACCTGGTCGATGAGGCGGCAAGCCGCCTGCGCATGGAGCTCGACAGCATGCCGGTCGAGATCGACGCCACCACGCGTCAGCTCACCCAGCTGCAGATCGAGGAACAGGCGCTCATGAAGGAGACCGATGATGCCTCCAAGGAGCGTCTGGAGGCCCTGCGCCAAGAGATTGCCGAGGTCCAGGAAAAGCTCAACGTGCAAAAGGCCGGCTGGCTCAACCAGAAGAACGCCATCGACCACGTGCAGGAGCTCAAGGGGCAGCTCGACGAGGCCAAGAGCGAAGAGGAGCGCGCGACGCGCAACGGCGACCTGGGCCGTGCGTCCGAGCTGCGCTACTCCGTGATTCCTGGTCTGCAGCAGCAGATTCAGGATTCCGAGGCTGCGCTCGAGGCGCAAAAGCAGCAGGACGGCGAGGGCCTCAACGAGCAGGTGACCTCCGATGAGATCGCCGAGGTTGTGAGTGCCTGGACCGGCGTGCCCGTGTCCAAGATGATGCAGGGCGAGCTCGACAAGCTGAAGGGCTTGGAGGGTGAGCTGCATAAGCGCGTCATCGGCCAGGACGAGGCCGTCTCCGCCGTGGCCGCGGCCGTGCGTCGCAGCCGTGCGGGCCTTTCCGATCCGGACAAGCCCATCGGCAGCTTCTTCTTCCTGGGCCCCACCGGCGTGGGCAAGACCGAGCTCGCCAAGGCGCTGGCCGAGTGCCTGTTCGATGACGAGCGCGCGCTCGTGCGTATCGACATGTCCGAGTACATGGAGAAGTTCAGCGTCCAGCGTCTGATCGGTGCGCCCCCGGGATACGTGGGCTACGACGAGGGCGGTCAGCTCACCGAGGCCGTGCGCCGTCGTCCGTACTCCGTAATCTTGCTCGACGAGATGGAGAAGGCTCATCCGGATGTCTTTAACGTGCTGTTGCAGGTGCTTGATGACGGCCGTCTGACCGATGGCCAGGGTCGCCAGGTGTCCTTCAAGAACACGATTATCATCATGACGAGCAACGTGGGCTCTAAGGCTATCGCCGATCTGTCCGGCAAGGACGAGGAGGAGATGCGCCATCAGGTCGACGCGGCCATGGCTCAAACCTTCCGCCCCGAGTTCCTCAACCGTATCGACGATATCGTGGTGTTCCATCCGC
>CABSNA010000185.1 GCA_902478865.1 uncultured Collinsella sp. | reverse complement strand
GAATCTCATCACGGGTGCGGCGCAAGACCTTCTCGCGCACAAACTCGGCAACGAGCGTCTCATCGGAAGCGTCAGTACCCATGTCCTCGGGGAACCAACGCGGACCCTCAGGCAAAAAGTGCGCAACGGTCTCTATAAAGGCATCGACGTTGAAGTTCTTAACCGACGACGTCACAATCTCGTCGTCATATTCCATAAGCTCGTGGGCAGCCTTAAGCTGCTCCATGACCTGTGCGGGGTCGGCCTCATCGGCCTTGGTGAGCACCAGGACCTTCTTGCAACGAGCGCATCTGACACGCTCGGCAACCCAGGCGTCTCCCCTGCCGATGCGCTTGGTGGCATCAATCAAAAACGCGACGACGTCGACATCGTTCAACTCGAACAGTGCGCTCTTGTTGAGCTCGGACCCCAGGCCGTCCTTGGGCTTATGAATACCCGGGGTATCGACAAAGACCAGCTGGTAGCCGGGACGGTTGACGACGGCGCGCATGCGACGGCGGGTCGTCTGTGCCACCGGCGAGGTGATGGCGACCTTTTTGCCATAGCAGGCGTTGAGCAGCGTGGACTTGCCGGCGTTGGGGCGTCCGACCAGGGCTACGAAGCCGCTGCGAAAACCGGGTTCAACGTCGCCAAAGCCCGCGAGGCTATCGTCCTCGTCGCACAGGGCGTCGAGCTCCTCGTCGCTCATGCCCTCAAACGGGTCGAACTCCTCGACATCCTCGAGCTCCTCGGTATCCACCGCGTCCAGGGACTCGTCGTCCAAAATCTCATCGGTAGGCTGCATATTGTCGGACATGGGAATCCCTTTCTAAATAAAGCCGAGCGCGTGGGCAAATACCAGCAAGCCCACAATCGCGGCGGTGATGGAAAGAACGTATACAGAGGCGGCGGCAATGTCCTTCGCACGCTTGGCCAGCGGATGGAGCTCCTGGGTCGCCAGGTCGACGATGGCCTCCATGGCGGTGTTACACAGCTCGCCATGAATCACCAAGCCACAGCAGATGATAATCGTGGCCCACTCGGCAATGTCGAGCCCCACGATGCAGCCGGCAATGACGGTACACACGCCCGCAACGAGCATGACCTTAATGTTGCGCTCGGTCTTTACTGCGGTGACGAAGCCCTCCATGGCGTAGGAAAACGACTTTAAGAAGGACGGATGGTCCTTGTTAGATCCGGGAATCATAGACGGCTCCTAGTCGTGGGCGTGGTTGGTGATGGGGCCGACATGGACTAGCTTGGGGTCCTCGCCGCGCTCGAGCGCCAGATCGCGCAGGATGGCGTCCTCGCGGGCCTCCATGACCTCGGCCTCGTCGTCCTCGATATGGTCATAGCCCAGCAGGTGCAGCATGCCGTGAACGAGCATCAGACGGCACTCGTCAGCGGGGCTATTGCCAAAACCGGGGGCCTGACGGGCAATGACCTCCGGGGCCAAGATGATATCGCCGAGCTCGAGCGTCTCATCGGCGGGAATGTCACCGTCAAAGGCCGAGTCGCATTCAAACGAGAGCACATCGGTAGTGCGGTCGATGCCGCGCCACTCGTGGTTGAGCTCGTGCATCTCGTCCTCGTCGACATACGAAAGGGAAATCTCGACTTCACGCTCAACGCTCTCGGCGGCAAGCACAACCTCGCAGATGTGCTCCACCTCCTGCGCGTCGAGCAGCGTATCGAGCTCGGCATCGTTGCTGATCAATACACTCAACGGGACTCCTTTCGGTCACGTGCGCGTTTCTCGCGCACATCATCATAAGTATCGTATGCCTCGACGATACGTCCCACCAAGGCATGGCGCACCACGTCGGCACGCTCGAGGTGCGAAAATGCGACATCGTCGACACGGCCTAAAATCTGCTCAACGTCAGCAAGACCGCCGCGACGACCAACCAGGTCGCGCTGACTCAGGTCGCCGGTAATCACGAACTTGGAGTTGAAGCCCAGGCGCGTCAGGAACATCTTCATCTGCTCGGGCGTGGTATTTTGCGCCTCGTCGAGCACCACGAAGGCATCACTCAGCGTGCGGCCGCGCATGTAGGCAAGCGGGGCGATCTCGATCACGCCGCGCTCCATAAGCTCATCGGTGCGCTCGCGATCCATCATGTCAAAAAGGGCGTCGTAAAGCGGACGCATGTAGGGATCGATCTTTTCCTCGAGGGTGCCGGGCAAAAAGCCCAGATTCTCCCCCGCCTCGACAACCGGACGCGTCAAGATCAGACGGCCCACCTCGTGACGCTTGAGCGCGGCAACGGCGAGCGCCATGGCCAGATAGGTCTTACCGGTACCGGCAGGACCCAAGCCAAACGTGATGGTATGCGAGCGGATGGCATCCACATAGCGCTTTTGCCCGAGCGTCTTGGGGCGAATGACGCGGCCGCGATACGAAAGCAGCACGTCATCGCGAAGCGACGTAGCCTCGTGCTCACCGTCGCGCAAGACGGCCAGGCAGCGAGAGACATCGTCGGCAGACAGCGTGCGCCCGGCGGCCGCCTCGCGAAAAGCGTGCTCGAAAAAGCGCGCCACGAGTTCGACCTCGTCCGGGTCGCCGCTCACGGAGATGCTATCGCCACGGGCGACCACATGGGCGCGAACCAAGCTCTCGAGCGCACGAAGGACGCCGTCGCCGGCGCCCAAAACGCGCGAGGGATCAATCCCCTCGGGAACGGTAAGTCTAATCTTCGAGGCTTCCATGAACCTCCCTGCGTGCATGGACCAAGCCGGAATCATCGACTCCGATGATAGCAACATCGAGCAGGCACGGGGCTGTAAGTCCACAGGTATCGTCAAGACGGGCATGATGGAACGAGCCGAGCGTCAGGTTGTCGCCATACTCGAGCACGGCACGCTCGACCGTGCCCACGCGACGGCGAGCGTCGGCAATAGCGAGCTCCTGTGCGGCGGCCCGCATACGGCGGCTGCGCTCGGCCATAACCTCGGGCGGAACCTGGTCGGGCATGTCGGCAGCAAGGGTACCGGGACGCTTGCTGTAGCGGAACACGTGCATACGCGAGAAACCCACACGGCGGCACAGCGCCAGCGACTCCTCGAACTCCTCGTCCGTCTCGCCAGGGAAGCCGACAATAACGTCGCAAGAAAGTGACGCCTGCGTCAGATTGGCGCGAATCATACGCACCGTGTCCTCAAAGGCCTCCGCACTATAGGGACGGCCCATGCGATGCAGGGTCGCCGTGCAGCCGGACTGCACGGGCAGGTGCAAAAACGGGGCGATACGCTGCGGATAGCGCGCCATAACCTTAAGCAGGCGCTCAGAGATATCCATGGGCTCAACCGAGGAAATGCGCACATGCGGGATAGACGTGCACTCCATGATGGCCTCGAGCAGCTCATCGATTTCGACATGCTCGTCGGTCGCGCTCTTGCCATCGTAGGTGCCCAGGTTCACACCGGTCAGCACCACCTCGGGCACGCCGGCCTCCTGGGCCTCGCGAACTTGCTCGAGCACGGACTCAACGGGCACGGAGCGCTCGGGGCCGCGTGCCTTCCACACAATGCAATAGGTGCAGCGATGGTTGCAGCCATCCTGAATCTTCACGCCCAGGCGAGAGCGACCGAGCGCATCGACCACCTCGCCATCGCTGCAGGCGGGAACGCTATCGGACTCAAC
>CABSNA010000184.1 GCA_902478865.1 uncultured Collinsella sp. | reverse complement strand
GAGCGAGCGTTACTCCTGCTCGGACTCCTCAGCCTGCTTACGGCTGCGGATGAGGTGTGCCACGCCAATGCACAGCACCGCGCCACCAGCGATCCAAGTGAAGGTCACGCCGTTAAGGCCGGTGAGCGGGAGGCTGACCTGCTTGGTATCGCCAACGGTGATATTGAAGGTGCCGTCATCGTTTGTGAGGGTGCCATCTTGGAAATCAAGTTTATTATCGCCAGACTTTCCGTCGGTGAGGCCAGCGATGACTTTGTCGTTCTGACCCTTGTTATCAAGCGTTCCCTTAAGCTTTGTCAGCTTGTAGCCTTGGCCATCATCCTTAATTGTCGGATCAATCGTAAATTCGAAAGGCGAAACCGCGGTATAGCCATTGGGAGCTTTTTTCTCGGTAACTTTATAGGTGCCAGCGTCAAGGCCGGTAAGCTGAATGAGGCCCTTCGCGTTCGTCGTTAAAACAACCTCATCATCGCTCAACGTACCGTCCTCCGCGACGTATTTCGCCACCTTGTTGTTCTCATCACCTGTGGTCGTGATGGTAAATTGCGCGCCCTCGAGAGCTGCTTCGGTGCCCAGGTCAACCTTATTAATCTGAAGGCCGTAGGTGTAGTCCACGACGCTATCGGGCACCGAGGTACCAGTGCCTGCGACCATGGGGTTGTTAGAATACTCGAGCGTAACAGTATTGGGGTTGCCCTCCAGCTTGTTGTTGGCCCCTGCAATAACCGCCTTTGCGTTGAGCTTTGCCTTGTAGAAGACAACAATCTTGGTGTTGGCATCGATCGTAAGCGTTCCACCATTTTTCGCGGTGGCCGACTTCAGCCCATTGGTTCCAATAAAGTTAACTGTCAAAACACGCTGATTTGACTCAGAAGGGGCATCCACTTTGTAGCTAGTCGGATTAATCTCGGTGTATTCACCATTATTCAGCGCATAAACGCTGAGCGAGCCATCGACGAAGTCAAGACCCTTATCCAATGAATCCATAAACTTATAGGTATAAGAGTCATAGCTGGCGTAGTTATCTGCGATCGTTCCGGTTAGCTTATAGTTCACTACCTGACCGTTCTGGGAGTCGGCAGCATCCACCCATTCGGTCTCACCAGTAACGTTACCGCCCTTCACCTTAGAATCATCGAGAATCTTTTTCTCAACCGTGGGGACGCTCTTCTTGGGCTTAACGGTCGTTTCACTGGTGCCGTCGATAAAAGTGTACACGGGAGAGGTAAATGCATCGGTAGACTTGCCGGCGGGCTTGCCGGCGGTATCGGTGAGGAACAGCCAGTAGCCAGCATTAAGGCCGGTAAGGGACGAGCTGCCAGCGGACGTCTTGGTCCAATCGCCAGTCTTCTCCAGTTTGGAGGCAATTACACTCAAAACATGGCCGCTATTGACCCTAGTGTTTGAATCGGTCTGATCGGCATCTTTGTTGTGCTCATTCAGCCAATCGGCAGCATCCTGCGCGTTTGTACTGGTGTAGGTAGAGTCCTTCTCGTGAATAGCGGCAACCACAGCCGTCTGGACCTCAAGACTACCCCAGTCGATGTTGCTCGCCGTCGTGGTCCCATTGGTCGTAGTCACATTCGCCTTGAAAATTTGGATGCCCTTATAAGTCGTTGATCCAGCGTAGTCACCGCAATCGAACGTCACAGTCGAGCCCGTGGCATCCGCCGCAAACGCCATCGTGACCGGGGCCATCACGCCGCCGAAGCTCAGCGCTGCTGTGAGGCCGGCGGTTACTGCCAGGCGTGCGATGTTCTTGTTCATGTGCATCTTCTTTCCTCTGCTTTCTATTTCGTAACTCATTCGATCGGTCATCATCTGTCTGTGTCTTAGCATTTACTTCGCTACGTCTCGCCCCGCTCTCTGTGGGGCTGCCAGCTACTCTTTATGGCTGCCACCTCCCCGCTTGACCAGGAGCGCGGCCACGATGAGCGCGGCTCCGGCGACCGCTGCGGCGGCCGCGGCGTACATTGCCATATCGCCAGTCGAGGGCATAAAGCCTCCGGTGATAATGCTAGGGGGTGTGCCGGTGGGCGTGTTGATGAGCGACGCCTCCAGGCTGCCCGTCGACCCGTCCGCGCTGTCGGCGCGCAGGGGCGACTCGGCCGTGATGGTGAGTTTGGGCTTGGCGGCGGCCACCTGGTCGACGTCCAGGCCCTCGGCCTTGACCGTCACGGAGCGCGTGCCCTCGAAGGCGGTGTAGCCCTTGGGCGCCTTGAGCTCGCGGACCTCCAGCTTGCCCGAGTCCACGCCCGAGACGGTCACGCGGCCGTCCTCGCCCGTGGTGACGGTGGCCTTGCCCTCCGCATCCCACGTGCCGTCGGCCGCCAGCGTGCGGCCGCGGTCGTCGGCGATGCTCAGGACCGCCCCGGCAAGCGGCTTGTCACCGTCGCTGCCGCGCTTGGTGAGCGCGAGATCCCAGGTGTAGGCGCACGCGTCGTCGCTCGGCGTGCGGGTGAAGCCGGCGTCGCCGGACTGGTCGGCAAAGGGAGAGCACGGGTAGCGCAGGTAGACCTCGTTGGGGTTGCCCTTCGCGATGCCGTGGTTGCACGCGCTGTTGAGCGGCGCGTTGTACACGGCGACCACGCGGGCGCCCGCGGTGAAGGCGTCGGCGCCGCCGAGCGCGGCGATCAGGTCTCCGGTGCGCACGGTGAAGGTCTTACCGTCGACCGCTACCTTGGTGGCGCACTGGGCCGTGATGTCAGTCCAGCCCTTCGCGGGCTCGGTGCCGGCGCGGCCGTCCTTGCCGGCCGAGACGGCGTCAAAGCCGCCGTCCGCGCCCGCCGCCACGTACACGCGCATGCTCGCGGCCACCTTGGAGGGATCGAGCCCCGCGCTCATGGTGTCGACGAACCGTACCGTGTAGGTGTCGTAGGCCGTGAGGCCCGCCGGGACCGTGGCAGAGAGGCGCCAGTACAGGTCGTCGGCGACCGTGGCGTCGGCGGCCTTCTGCCAGGCGGCGGTGCCGTCCTCCAGCACGTGCTTGGCGACCTTGGGGGTCGCCGCCTTGGGCTTGACGGTGACGGCGCTGCCGCCCACCAGGGCCATGATCGGCGCGGTGCCGGCCTCGCCCTGGGCGATGGCGTCGTCGTCGGCGACGATGAGCCAGTAGCCGCAGGGCAGCTCGGCCATCGTGCCCGCGTTAAGGGCCGCGAGCTCGGCGCCAGAGCTCTGGAGGGAACGAGCGAGCTGTGCGCTCAGCGCGCTCGTAAGGTGGGAATCGGAGTTGAGCCACTCGGCAGCTTCCTGCGCGGTGGTCTGGGAATTGGGCATGCCGGCGCTGTGCAGCACAGGCAGTGCGGCGTCGCGCACGGCGTCGCTTGCCCAGGCAAGGTCGGTGAAGGTCTTGGCGTCGCTGCCGCCGTCGACGACGTTAACGCTAAAGATCTGGTAGGCGTCGTAGCTGCTCGCCACGGTGCCGCTCACCGTGATGGAACCGGTCGAGGTCGGAGCGGCCTGCGCGGATGCGGGGAACACAACCGCGCAGGTGCCGATCAGGAGGGCAAGCAGCGCAAACAAGATCGGGAAGGAGCAAACTTTCTTATTCACGACGCTCGCCTCCCTTCGCATTCGCCTTGCGACGAATGTGCATCCAGGCCGCAGCAGCGCAAAGCACCGCCGCGCCGGCAAGGTACGTCAGAGTGACGCC
>CABSNA010000183.1 GCA_902478865.1 uncultured Collinsella sp. | reverse complement strand
GTCAGATGTGTATAAGAGACAGATCCAGGTACAGCGCGCCCACGAGCGACTCATAGACGTTCTCGAGGGCCGAATGCAGGCCGCGCGCACCGGTACCGGTCTCGGAGGCACCAAAGATGATGATGTCGTCGATGCCCAGCTCGTGAGAAACCTCGGACAGCGTAGCGCCCGAGACAAGCGACACCTTCAAGCGCGTGAGCTTGCCCTCGTCAAACTCCGGATAGGACTCAAACAGGGAGCGTGCGACCACAGCGCCCAAAATGGAATCGCCCAAGAACTCAAGGCGCTCATAGCTGGCAGAAACCGGCTGGCCCTCGACTGCCGAGGGATGCGTAAGGGCCGCGCGCAGCAGCACCTTATTGTTGAACTCGTGGCCCAGGATTTCCTGGGCGCGCGTAAGTCGTTCGGATAAAGCCAAGACTTAGGCCTCCTTGGCAGCTTCGATAGCGTCGACGGCGTCGGCGACAGAGTTGAGCGAGAGCAGGGTCTCGTCATCGATCTCGAGGTTGAACTCGTCCTCGATAGCCGTAACCAGCTGCAGGCGCTCGAGCGAGTTGGCATCGAGGTCGTCAAAGGTGGTCTCCTCGCTAATTTCGGCAACATCGACGCCCAGAACGTCAGCAGCGACCTCGGCGATCTTGTCGAAGATTTCGGAGCGGTCCATAGCGCTTCCTCTCATAGTACATGAATACCAAAAGAATGGTACCGCCCGGGCGGTACCAAGACACGGTTCTGATTCTACCCCACGACGTGCGCCGCGAAGCACATAACAGCGCTCTAACTCGCTCTTACAAAACGATACTGTCCATAGAGTTGGCGACATTCTCGACCAGCCCGGCGCGCACGGCTTCGGCCGCCGCGAGCGTACCGTTTTTGACAGCCTCGACCGAGGTGGCGCCATGGCCGATCAGGACCACGCCGCGCAGGCCCAGAAGAATCGCGCCGCCCTTGGCGTCGCCAGAGAGCTTGGCCTTAATCTCGCGCATCTGCTTTTTGATGAGCAGCGCGGCGATTTTGGTGCCGAGCGAGGCCATAAAGGCGCCCTTGAGCTCCTGCAGCAAAAACTTGGCAGCGCCCTCGGTAGCTTTGAGAGCGATATTACCCGACATGCCATCGGCAACGACGACATCGAAGTTACCTGAGGTGAGGTCGGTGCCCTCGCAGTTACCAACAAAGCCGGGAACGGCGGCCTTCATAGCAGGGAAACAGGCCTTGGTAAAGTTGGAGCCCTTCTCATCCTCGGTGCCATTGGCAAGCAGGCCCACGCGAGGATGCTCGATGCCCAGGACGACGCGGGCATAGGCGCTACCCATCTGGGCAAAACGCACCATGTCATCGACCTCCACATCGGGGTTGGCACCCATGTCGCACAGCACCGTCAGACCGCCGGCGCGATTGGGCAGCGCATTGGTCAGACAGGGGCGCACCGGCTGCTTCTTGCCTTCGGCCTGATACCTAAACGGCGTCACATAGGCGGTGGCGGCGGCGGTCATGGCACCGGTGGAGCCGGCGGAGAAGAACGCATCCGCGTTGCCCTTCTTAATGGCGCGGCAAGAAAGCACGATCGACGACTTACGCTTGGTCATCACGGCGCGAATGGGATCGTCATCCATGGCGATAACGTCAGGCGCCTCAAGGGCCTCAACACGTGCATGGGAAGCTGCAAAGGGATTGACGATTTCGGCGGGACCAGCTGCCAAGACCTCGATATCGGGATCGGCGGCAAGCGCAGCTTCGATACCATCGAGAACAACCTGAGGTTTCTCGTCTCCGCCCACAACGTCTACACAAACGCGAACGTTACTCATATACATGCTCCTTATACAAAAATGGCCGACTCATTGAGCCGGCCATTGTGGTTCCAGTTGGAACGGCATCGCATCCAGAGTATACAGTTACTCGGTAACGATAACCTCGCGGTCCTTGTAGAAACCGCAGCTGGGGCACACGTGGTGCGGAAGCTTAACAGCGCCGCAACGGGGGCACGTGGACTGAGCCGCAGCCGAGATCTTCATGTTGGCGGAACGACGGGTGTGAGTGCGGATACGACCCTGCTTTTGTTTAGGTACGGGCATAGTGACCTTCCTTATGAACTATCCAGTGTGGCGATTACGCGCAAGTAGCGATACTACCACAGTTTTACTCATCAAGCTTGAGATTCTTCAATGCTGCAAATGGATTTTCCGTGGCAGCGGCCCATTCTGCCTCTGCCTGGGCGGCGCAATCGCATTGCTCGACGTTGAGATTGCAACCGCAAGTGGGGCAAAGGCCGCGGCAATCGGGCTTGCACAGGACAACGAACGGCGTGTCCATGACGACCGCGTCGTTGATGGGCTCTCCCAGATCGACGATGCGATCCTCGCCCAGGAGCTCGTAGCCGTCTTCGTAGGCCTCGGGATCCTCGGGCTCCTCAAAGAGGTAGAACTCCTCGATCTCGCCGGCGATATCAAACGAGGCAGGTTCCAGGCAACGGTCGCACTCGCCGGTGGCGTGCGCGCGGACCATGCCCGTGAGCAAGACACCGGTACCGGCATTGGTAAAGACAACGTCGTAGTCGATGCCGTCCTGAAGCTGGTACTCCTTCTCGCCTACCGTGTAGGTGGCGACATCGACCTTACCGGTCAGCGGATACGAATCTCCAGGAAACTCGAGCTGCTCGGAAAGATCGACGGTAACGCTCGGGAACTCAGCCATTACCACTGACCATTCTGTTGGGCGGCACCCTCGTTGAGCTGCTGACGGCAACGGGTAACGGTGCCGGTCAGGCTCTTGAGGTTCTCCTCCAGGTGCGTAAAGACCTGCTCTGCGTAGTCCTCGGCAGCATAACGCGTCTCGCGCTCGTACTGCTGGGCACGATCGCGGATGTCGTCGGCCTGCTGCTGCGCAAGGCGGACGATCTCCTGCTCACCGGCAATGGTGAGGGCCTGCTGCTGAGCGTCAGCGATGATGGAATCGGCCTGAGCGGCGGCGGAAGCCATAAGCTCCTCGCGCTCCTTAAGGATACGGCGGGACTTCTGCCACTCCTCGGGATAGCTCATGCGGATCTCGTCGAGGATGTTGAAGAACACGTCGGCGTCGATGACCTTGAACTGAGCGTTCTTGCCGAAAGGCGGCTTGGCTTCCTCGATCAGCCCTTCGAGCTCATCGACCAAGCTGACGATCCTATCGCCAGGAAAATTCTCGCCCGGCATCCGGTCTCCTTTCATAGGTAACATATCATCGTGTTAGTTTACCACATGCCACCAGGCATTAAAAAACGTCACGAAAAGCGATGTTTGAGCGCCTTGACCACATTAGACGGAACAAAATTAGAGACGTCGCTACCGAGCGAGGCAATCTGGCGAACCACCGAGCTCGAGATATAGCCGTACTGCGGCGCACTCATGACAAAGATGGACTCCAACTCGTTATCCAGGCGGTAGTTGAGGTCGGCCTGCTGCAGCTCGTACTCAAAGTCGGTCATGGCACGCAGGCCCTTGACCACGGCTCCTGCTCCCTGTTCGCGGGCAAAATCGACCAAGAGGCCGGTGAAGGGCAGCACCTCGACGCCGTCAATATCGCCGAGCGCCTCACGGGCCAGCGCCACGCGCTCGTCGAGCCTAAACGTGGTGCCGACGCCGTTTTTTCCCTGCGACTCGGCAACGGCAACGATCACGCTGGGAAAGATGCGGCGGG
>CABSNA010000182.1 GCA_902478865.1 uncultured Collinsella sp. | reverse complement strand
TTGTAGAATACTCAATCGCTGTCGTTTTCTAGAGAAAGATGATTGCTTGTGAAGAAGGAAGACGCAATTGAGCTCGAGGGTACGGTAAAGGAACCGCTGCCCAACGCCATGTTTAAGGTCGAGCTCGAGAACGGTCATTCGGTTCTGTGCAACATTTCTGGCAAGATCCGAATGAATTACATCCGTATTCTCCCCGGTGACAGGGTTGTCGTGGAGCTTTCCCCGTACGACCTGACCCGCGGCCGCATCACCTATCGCTACAAATAGCGGCACGCATACACGCACTCCATTTCCGACTGCAGGCTTAGCTCAACCTACGGTCGGATTGTGTGTGAAGACCAGCCATAGTTTTAAACGCCTGCGGCTGGGCGAGTAGATAGTAGGGAAGTAGTTTGAGCGCTACCGAAAGGAAGAACGATGAAGGTACGTCCTTCGGTCAAGAAGATGTGCGATAAGTGCAAAATCATTAGGCGCCATGGCAAGGTCCTCGTCATTTGCGAGAACCCCCGTCATAAGCAGCGTCAGGGTTAAGAGAGGAGACTACGTTGGCCCGTATTAATGGTGTCGACCTCCCGCGTGAGAAGCGCGTTGAGATCGGTCTGACCTACATTTACGGCATCGGCCGCACCACTGCGACGAAGATCTGCGTCGAGTGCAACGTTAACGTGGATACGCGTGTTAAGGACCTCACCGAGGATGAGGTTAACGCCATCCGTGATTATATCGATAAGAACCAGATCATGGTTGAGGGCGACCTCCGCCGTGAGCGCAACCAGAACGTCAAGCGCCTTATGGACATCGGCTGCAACCGCGGCCTTCGTCACCGCAAGGGCCTCCCGGTCCGCGGCCAGCGCACCCACACTAACGCTCGTACCCGCAAGGGCCCGAAGCGTCAGATCGGTGCTAAGAAGAAGAAATAAGGAGCGCTAGATAGATGGCTACTGCTAAGAAGAACGTTCGCGCTGCCCGTCTGAAGCGCGCGGACCGTAAGAACATTTCCGTGGGCCAGGCTCACATCCGTTCTACGTTCAACAACACGATCGTTTCGATCACCGATCCCCAGGGCAACGTCATTTCCTGGAAGTCGGCTGGCCAGGTGGGCTTCAAGGGCTCCCGTAAGTCCACGCCGTTCGCTGCCCAGATGGCTGCCGAGGCTGCTGCCAAGCAGGCCATGGAGCACGGTATGAAGAAGGTTTCCGTCTTCGTCAAGGGCCCCGGCTCCGGTCGTGAGACCGCCATCCGCTCCCTCCAGGCTGCTGGCCTCGAGGTCTCGAGCATCCAGGACAAGACCCCCATTCCGCACAACGGCTGCCGCCCCAAGAAGCGTCGCCGCGTGTAACTGAAAGGATCGTATCAATATGGCAATCGACAGGACTCCTGTTCTTAAGCGCTGCCGTCAGCTCGGGATCGATCCCGCTGAGCTCGGTTACAGCAGCAAGAAGGAATCTATCCGTCAGCCCAAGCGCCGTCGCAAGGAATCTGAGTACGGCATGCAGCTGCGCGAGAAGCAGAAGGTCAAGTTCATCTATGGCGTTCTGGAGAAGCAGTTCCACGGCTACTTCAACAAGGCCCGTAAGATGAACGGCGTCACCGGTGAGAACCTCATGATCATTCTTGAGTCTCGCCTCGACAACGTCGTCTTCCGTCTTGGCTTCGCCCGTACCCGCAAAGAGGCTCGTCAGTCCGTCCGTCACGGTCACTTCACCGTGAACGGCAAGCGCGTGGACATCCCGTCCTACCGCGTCAAGGCCGGCGACGTCGTCGCTGTCGGCGAGAAGTTCCGTGACCTCCTCCCCATCAAGGAGGCCCTGATTTCCTCCGAGCGCTTTGAGGTCCCTGGCTGGCTCGAGGTCGATATCGAGAAGCTGTCTGGTAACGTGCTCGCTCTGCCGACGCGTGAGCAGATCAGCGGTGATATCAACGAGCAGCTCATCGTCGAGCTCTACTCTAAGTAGTCCATCCGGGCTGCTGAGGCTGGAGGTAATACATGTCAGAATTCATTAGGCCTCAGGTTCAGGTCGAAGAGATCAACGAGACGTCTGCTCGTGTCTCCGTCGAGCCGCTCGAGCGTGGCTACGGCGATACGCTGGGTAACTCCCTTCGTCGCGTTCTTCTGTCCTCGCTCGAGGGTGCCGCCGTCGAGGCTATTCAGATCGATGGCGCGCAGCACGAGTTCATGACCATCCCTAACATGGTCGAGGATGTCACCGACATCGTCCTGAATGTCAAGGGTCTTGTCTTCAGGGCTCTCGGCACGACCGACGAGGCGACCGCCACCATCTCGGTTGACGGCCCCTGCGAGGTCACCGGTGCGGACTTCTTTATTCCGTCCGAGTTTGAGCTGGTCAACCCCGAGCAGCACATCGCTACGCTCACCGAGGGTGGCCATCTCACCATGAGCATGCGCATCGGCTATGGCCGCGGCTATGTTTCTGGCGAGGCCAACAAGCGCGACAACGATCCCATCGGTGTGATCCACGTCGACTCGCTGTACTCGCCGGTTTCCCGTTGCGCCAAGCTCGTTGAGGCTTGCCGTGTCGGTCAGCACACCGACTACGACCGCCTTGTCCTCGAGATCGAGACCAACGGCTCCATCGCCCCGCGCGACGCCGTGGTCCAGGCTGCCAATATCATCAACCAGCATATGGCCGCCTTTATGAACCTTGCCGAGACCCCCGAGGTCGAGGAGGAGGCTTCGATCTTCGCTCCCGAGGTCACCAACGACAACGCCGAGCTGGACAAGCAGATCGAGGATCTGGACCTTTCCGTCCGTTCCTACAACTGCCTTAAGCGCGCCAGCATTCACTCGGTCCGTCAGCTCGTTGAGTTCTCGGAGAACGATCTGCTCAACATCCGTAACTTCGGTGTTAAGTCGATCGAGGAAGTGAAGGACAAGCTTGAGTCCATGGGCCTGAGCCTGAAGGCTTAATGCTTCGCATATTTGAGGAGAAACTAGACCATGCGTCACAACGTTAAGAAGGGCCTGAAGCTCGGCACCGATGCGAGCCACACCAAGGCCATGAAGAAGAGCCTTGCTAAGGCCCTCTTCGAGAACGACCGCATCAAGACCACCGAGACCCGCGCTAAGGCGCTGCGTTCGGTCGTCGATCCGATCATCACTTGGGCCAAGAAGGGCGACCTGCACTCTCGTCGTCTGGCTATCGCCAAGCTCGGCGATAAGCAGCTCGTTGCCGAGATCTTCGACAAGGCTGCCCAGGGTATGTGGCAGGACCGCAACGGCGGTTACACCCGCATCATGAAGCTCGGTAACCGTAAGGGCGACAATGCTCCCATCGTTATCATGGAGCTCGTCACCGAGCCTTGCACGCCTAAGGCCAAGAAGGCTGCTCCGGCCCCCAAGAAGGCCGCTGCTCCCAAGAAGGTCGAGGCTGCCGAGGAGGCTCCTGCTGAGGAGACCGCTGAGTAGACAATCCGTCTGCATAGGCTATATTCGAGGGGTACGTTCGCGTACCCCTCTTTTTTTTGTCGAAATGCCATTGCCTGTTTGTTGGGAGCGCCCATGACCGCGCCGTCTGATTTCAATTCGATTCCCGAGCTCGACGCCACGCTCGTTTTCCGCGTGGCCTACGATGGCTCGTCCTATAGCGGCTTTGCCGAGCAGCCTGGCCAGACGACGGTTGCGGGCGAGCTGCGCCGCGCTATCGAGACGCTCCTGCGCCGTCCGAT
>CABSNA010000181.1 GCA_902478865.1 uncultured Collinsella sp. | reverse complement strand
AGCTCTATGCGCCGCGGCGGGTTCCTGCAGGACGTTGAGGCCGACCTCAAAGAGGGCGGCTTCGAGGTCAAGCTGTTCGAGGGCGTCGAGTCCGATCCGTCCATCGAGACGGTCATGAAGGGCGCCGAGGCCATGCGCGAGTTCGAGCCCGACTGGATTATCGCCATCGGCGGCGGCTCGCCCATCGATGCCGCTAAGGCCATGTGGGTCTTCTACGAGTATCCCGAGGAGTCCTTCGATAACATCATCCAGCCGTTCAGCTTCCCTGAGCTGCGTCAGAAGGCTCACTTCTGCGCCATCTCCTCTACCTCCGGTACCGCTACCGAGGTTACCGCCTTCTCCGTCATCACCGACTACGCCAAGGGCATCAAGTACCCGCTGGCCGACTTCAACATCACCCCTGATGTCGCCATCGTCGACCCCGAGCTCACCTACACCATGCCCGCCAAGCTGTGCGCTCACACCGGCATGGATGCTCTGACCCACTGCATGGAGGCCTACGTTTCTACCTTCGCCTCTATGTTCACCGACGCCAACGCCCTGCACGGCATCCGCGAGATCGTCGAGTGGCTGCCCAAGTCCTATGCTGGCGACCATGAGGCCCGTCAGCACATGCATGAGGCTCAGTGCATCGCCGGCATCGCCTTCTCCTCGGGCCTGCTGGGCATCGTTCACTCCATGGCTCACAAGACCGGTGCAGCCTTTGAGAACGGCCACATCATCCACGGTGCTGCTAACGCTATGTACCTTGGCAAGGTCATCCAGTGGAACTCCAAGGATCCGCGCGCTGCCGAGCGTTACGCTTACGTGGCCAAGGAGATCCTGCACCTTCCCGGCGAGACCAACGAGGAGCTTATCGCTGCGCTCGTCCAGAAGATCCGCGACCTCAACGACCAGCTCAACATTCCGCAGTCCATCAAGGATTACGCGAATGGTGGCGTGAAGGTCGACGCCGAGAACCCGCAGATGGTTTCCGAGGAGGAGTTCCTCGCCAAGCTCCCCGAGATCGCCGCGAACGCCGAGCAGGACGCCTGCACGCCGGAGAACCCGCGTGAGACCAAGGCTGCCGACTTCGAGAAGATTCTCAAGGCCTGCTACTACGACACCGACATCGATTTCTAATCGACTCTTGTTATCGTAACGAGGGGCTCCGCACGTATCCGTACGGAGCCCCTTTCTTTTTTAGAGAATGGGATAGTTATGGCTGCAATTTTCAATAGCCCCAGCAAGTACATCCAGGGTCCGGACGAGCTCGCCAAGCTCGGCTCCTATGTCGAGCCGCTCGGCGCTAAGGCCCTCGTCATCGTGACGCCTTCGGGCAAGAAGCGCGTCGGTGCCAAGATCGAGGGCGGTTTTGCCGAGGCTAAGGCCGAGCTGCTGTTTGAGGACTTTAACGGCGAGTGCTCCAAGGGCGAGGTCGATCGCCTGGTTGCGCTCGCTCGCGACAACGGTTGCGACATCATCGTCGGCGTCGGTGGCGGCAAGATCCTCGACACCGCGAAGGCCGTCGCCTATTACCTGGAGTCCCCGGTTATCATTTGCCCCACCATTGCTTCGACCGATGCCCCGTGTTCGGCGCTTTCGGTGCTCTACACCGACGATGGCCAGTTCGATAAATATCTCTTCCTTAAGGCAAACCCCAACATTGTCCTGATGGATACGACGGTTATCGCGGCGAGCCCGGTGCGCCTGACGGTTTCCGGTATGGGCGATGCGCTCGCAACCTACTTTGAGGCCCAGGCGACGCATGATGCCGACGGTGGCACCTGCGCTGGCGGCAAGGGCGGCATGGCCGGTCTGGCGCTCGCCAAGCTTTGCTACGAGACGCTTATGGCCGATGGCGTCAAGGCCAAGGTCGCGCTGGAGAAGGGTGCGCTCACGCCTGCAGTCGAGCATATCATCGAGGCCAATACGCTGCTTTCGGGCATTGGCTTTGAGAGCTCGGGCCTTGCTGCTGCTCATGCCATCCACAATGGCCTGACGATGCTGCCCGAGTGCCACGGCATGTATCACGGCGAGAAGGTCGCCTTTGGCACCATCGTCCAGCTGGTACTCGAGGATGCTCCGACTGAGAAACTCGAGGAAGTCCTGGGCTTCTGCATTGAGCTGGGCCTGCCGGTCACGATGAAGGAACTTGGCGTTGCCGAGCTTACGCGCGAGCAGGCCATGGTCGTTGCCGAGGCCGCTTGCGCGCCCGAGGACACCATGTGCAACATGCCGTTTGAGGTGACGCCCGAGATGGTCGCAAACGCCATCCTGGGTGCCGACGCGCTGGGCCACTACTATCTCATGGATGAGTAAATCAAGCTAAGGAAGGGGCAAAGCAAGCAGATGGCTTTGCCCCTTTTTGCTATGGTGCAAAGGGGTCAGATTACTTTGCACCAATTGTTGTTTGATGAAGGGCGGATTCTCGTATGGCGCTTCCCATGGTTTATGGCGGTCCCGGCCGGTATGTTCAAGGGCCGGGCGAACTTTCGCGTCAGGGCAGGTATTTGTCATGGTTGGGCTGTGCTGCCTATGTCTTGTTTGACCAGGGCACCGAGGATCGGTTATGTAGGCAGATCGTCGATGGATTTCTGGACGAAGATCTAAACGAGCCGTTCTTTAAGATTTATGACGGTCCGTGTACGGAAGAGGCCGTTGTCGAAATGGCTCAGGAAGCCCAGGCCGAGTATTGCGACATGGTAGTGGGTATTGGCGGCGGCAAAATGCTCGATATCGCCAAGGCCGTTGCGTTTTATGCCGAGTTGCCGTTGTGCGTATGCCCCACGGCGGCTTCGATGGACGGTCCGTGCAGCGCGATTTCGGTGTTGTATCACGAGGACGGGTCGTTCGACCGCTACTTGATGCTCGAGAAGAATCCAGATCTGGTCGTGGTCGATACCAACGTGGTCGCGGCGGCCCCACTGCGTATGACGGTCGCTGGCATGGGCGACGCACTGGCAACGTACTTCGAGGCGCGTTCGTGTGCCGCGGCGCACGGCGCCAACGAGCACGGTGGCGCGCCGGGGCACTTGGCACTGGTCGCGGCACGTGCCTGCTACGACACGCTTATGGAGTGCGGTGTCGCTGCCAAGCGCGATCTCAAAAAGGGGCGTACATCGCCGGCGGTTGAGCGCCTGATCGAGTGCAATATTCTGCTCTCGGGCGTCGGCTTTGAGAGCGGTGGCTTGGCGTTGGCGCATGCCATCGCCAACGGTCTAACGATTCTGCCTGAGTGCAAGGCCATGCACGGCGAGGCCGTGGCGTTTGGCCTGGTGGTTCAGCTTCGTCTGGAGCGTGCGCCCGAGCTTGATCAGGTGCTCGAGTTTTGCCAGCGTGTTGGTCTGCCGACGACGCTCGAGGATCTGGGCCTTGGCGAGATTTCCGATGCCGACCTGCAGAGTGTTGCAAATGCGGCCTTTAGAAACGAGCGTAACATAGCCAACGAGCAGGCCAAGGTGACCAAACAAAAGCTCGTGCAGCTCATGTGCGAGGCATAGTTTGGCGCTTGATTGACCTTGTGCAATCGGGGCGGCGATAGGCCATAGGCTATTTGCCGCAAAGGTGCTCCGCGTGTAATTTGCCCGAGGCACGGGCCGATGGCGTATCATTATCTCTTGCTTGTTTGCACTGCTCAGGGAGGGGCCGCGCATGGCGCAGGAACACGATCTGTTTGATGACATTATCGAGATCAGCAAGGGTTTCGACTTTCT
>CABSNA010000180.1 GCA_902478865.1 uncultured Collinsella sp. | reverse complement strand
ACGGGCGGGGCGGTCATCTTGACATGGAACTTAGGCGAGCAGGCAAAGGAAGACAGGCCACATGCGAGTGCTGCTGAGGGTTTCGGCAGATACAAAAAAAGCGCGGGGCCGGATAGTCACCGACCCCGCGCTCTGTGCGGTTACGTTGTTGTTGGGTTTATCCCAGCAGGCTCAAGCCCACGGAGACAAACGCCAGGATAACGCCGACGATGGACTCGCCGCCCAGCAGGCCGCTGGCAACGACCAGGCCCTGCTCCTGGAAGGCGGCATCCTTGGCGGCCTTCTCCTCGTCCGAAAGACCGGCCTCGGCGTCGCGGTGAGCGGCCCACTTGTCGTAGGCGAGCTTAACGCAGGAGCCCAGGAAAGCCGTGAGCGACATATAGAACGGCAGGTACACGCCCAGGCCGATCATCATGGCCGGAATGCCGAGCCAGTACATGACGATGCCGGCGATAAAGCCGCCTGCGAACCACGGCACACTCGGGATGCCCGAGACCATGGTGGCGACCACGCTTGCCTGCGCGGCAACGAAGCTCTTGTCGGGGCCAAAGGCGTCCGGACCATAGGCTGTGACGAGCGCGACCATGACGGCGGCAGCGACCAGGGCGCCCACGATGCCGCCGATGGCCTGGCCGATCCACTGCGCACGCGGGTTGGTGCCCAGCACGGCGCCGGCCTTAAAGTCGTTCATGACGTCGCCCGCAAGGCCGCACGCCACGGCCACGATGCCGGCGATGAAGAACAGCTTGACCTGCGCGAGCTGCGCGAAGGCAGCCACGATGAGCATGACGATGAGGCCAAAGATCTCCATGGGGTCGATACCCGTCTGGCCGCAGCTCTGCGCGCTCATGATGGTGGTGACAAAGGTGAACAGCGTGACGATGACGGCTGGAACGGGGCCAAGATCGAGTACGATGGCAACGATCACGGCGATGGCGGCAGCGCCCAGGCCGATGATACCGGCGTCGAGCTTAAGGGAGCCCGAGATGAGCGACTGCTCGTCGGTGTCGGTGGAGCTGTCGGCGGCGAGGCCGCGGACGATACCGGCGACCTGCGGCAGGATGTCCTTGAGGACGACGGCGACGCCAAAGCCCATCATGAGGCCCATACCCAGGGACTTAACAATGCCCTGTGCGGTCATAACGTCAAACAGACCGGCAGCGGTGCCGCCGACAATGATGCCAAAGTTGCCCAGCAGCGCGCCGGCAAACCAGAACGCGACGGGGGCGAAGCCCACCAAAAAGCCGATGGACAGCAACATGGGCGAGTTATAGATGGCAAAGGTCACGCCGGGGATATTGAGCGTACACAGCATGCTGGGCACAATGCCCAGAGCGTCGCGCAGCACGCTGTAGATGCCGGCGATGGCCATGGAGCCAAAGAGCTGCTTGCCGGTCTTGCCGCCGGCCTCGGTCGCGCGCAGGGTCTGAGCTGCGGCGTTGCCGGTGGGGAACTCAAGCGCGGCGTCCACGATAAAGTGACGGTGGATGAGTGCCGTGGCCAGCAGGCCTAGGATAGTGCCGGCGAGTGCCACGATAAACATGTCGAGCCAACTGATCTGGTCGGCATAGCCCAGCATCCAGGCGCCCGGGATGGTAAACGCCAGACCGCCAGCGACCATGGCGCCTGCGGACATGATGGTGTGGGTGACGTTGGCCTCGTTGAGGCTGGCGTTGCCCATGAGCTTCAGGAAGAACAGCGAAATGACGGCAGCGAAAATGATCGGCCAGGGGAGGGCGCCCATCTTGAGGGCGGTGTAGGCCGAGCTTGCCGTGATGATCACGCAGCCAAGGACGCCGATGACGACGCCGCGCAGCGTGAGTTGCCCGCGCATCGAAGCGCGGTTCGAGGGATTGCTCATATAAAACTCCTTTGCGTATATCCGCTTCCCCCGGGAGCGCCGTTACGGATACGGCGCGGGAAGTCGGGTTACCAAGGGCCGCCGCGTGAGCTCGCAAACGACCGCGCACCAGTATAGCCGCAAGCTAGTCATTTTGGGATGACTGGTTTAGGTAGGCGATATACTGCTGGGCAGACGAAAGGAGCGCCGACGATGCTTAATGGGTGCGCAAATATATTGACGGTCGATGTGGGCAACACGTTCATTCGCTTTGGCCTGTTTGCAGAGGATTCGGCCGCGGCGCAGGAATGTCCGCTTGCGACGTGCGAGATCACCACGCCGTCGAGCATCACAGCAGACGAGGCGCGCATGCGTCTCGCGCAGGTCATGGCCGCACTGGCGGCCGATGCGGGCATGCCGGGCGCGCTTGTGCCCACGGCTGCTGTGCTGAGCTGCGTGGTCCCGGCGCTCGAGCGCCCGTGGAAGGCGGCACTTTCCCGTACCTGCACGGGGCGCGTGCTCACGGTGGGGCCGGGACTTAAGACCGGCATGCCCGTGCACTACGATGACCCGGCCGAGATCGGTCCCGACCGCATCGCCGACGCCGTGGCCGCCCGCGCCGTCTACGGCTCGCCGTGCATCGTGATTGACCTGGGCACCACGACCAATATCGAGGTCATCGACGCGCATGGTACCTTTGTCGGCGGCGTTATCGCGCCGGGGCTGGCGCTCGGCGCCCGTTCGCTCTCGGCCGCTGCGGCGCGCCTACCTCAGGTTGAGCCCTCGGCGCCGACACACGTCATCGGCCGCAACACGCGCGAGGCCATGCGCTCGGGTGTGGTTTTGGGCGAGGTGGCGCGCATCGACGGCATGCTCGACATGGTGCTTGCCGAGATGCGTGCGACCAAGGCCGCGGGGGAGGGCAACGTGCCCATCGTCATTACCGGCGACGATGCCGAGGCGCTTGCGGCGCTGGTCGGCCATAGCCTGACGGTCGATGATGCGCTGACGCTGCGGGGTCTCGCCGAGCTCTACCACATCAACCAAAAGCCCCGTCGCGCGTAGGGCGAGGAGCTGGTGGGATAAGCGCCCCTACCTTCCACCTGCTACAATGGGTCAAACTATTGCGATTTCGGAGGTGTCTGCCATGTCGGACGATCTTCATCAAACCGCGTCGGGCAAGCGCCGCGACGTTATTAGCTGGGATGAGTTCTTTATGAGCGTGGCCATCGCCGCGCAGCGCCGCAGCAAGGACCCCAACACGCAGGTGGGCGCGTGCATCGCCAACACCAACCACCGCATCCTTTCGGTGGGTTACAACGGCACGCCCTCGGCACTCAACGATGACTTTTTCCCGTGGGGAACGAGCGATGACCCGTTGCAGGACAAGCACAACTACGTGGTGCATGCCGAGGCAAACGCCGTGCTCAACTACCGTGGCTCGCTCAAAGACCTTGAGGGTTCCACGGTCTACGTTACGCTGTTCCCGTGCCACGACTGCGCCAAGATCCTGGCGCAGGTGGGCGTGGGCGAGGTCGTCTACCTGGACAATAAGTATGCCGACACCGATGACGGCCGTATCAGCCGGCGCATTCTCGACTCCTGCGGCATCAGCTACCGCCAGGTTATCGTCGATGTTCAGATTGGTACCGGGGGACAAGCTCAGCAGTAATATGCGTTGTCGCCATCTGACGACGAACGCAGCTCAAAGAGCCCCGTCCCAAATTGACTACTCGTGAAAGTCGCGTCTGCGCGCATGGACGGCTCGTGAGCGGGTACATGGCTGTAGTAACATAGCTTCTGTCCGCGGGCGTGCCCGCGTTATTGTGAGAAAGGAGCCCCTGTGGCTGTTAACGAAGAGCTGCTTAAGAAGGTTCT
>CABSNA010000179.1 GCA_902478865.1 uncultured Collinsella sp. | reverse complement strand
GAATCCTTCCGACTTTCATTATTGTCACAGTGCGTCCTATACCCAAGCTGGGCCGACCGCAAACAGAGGGTTTGATGTTATTGCATTTGATACGGCGAAAGCATGGCCCGTTGCGAGCAGCTCGCGAACCAAACCGACACGAGCGCGAACATGAAGCCGTTGGCAAAACCGTTGGCAAACTGCATCGCGCCGCGCTTCCACCACAGCAGACTGCGATGAAGCACACCGTCCGAAAGCACCATGAACAGGCCCATGGTAAACGGAATAAAGCACATCACGGCAAAGGCCGAGAACACGCCCGAGATGGCCGAGAGTACCAAAAACGGTGCCACGATGCCCATCAGGTAAAAACCGGTACGAGCTTTGCCTTCCAAGCGCTCGGCCTCAACATGGGCGCGGCCGACCAGGTCGCCGCCCGCGGCACCGTTGGTGCCAGCATGACCCATGCCGCTAATGCGGACCTCGTCGCCATCGTGCGTGCCGGCAGGAAACTCAATCGTCTGCTCGGAGGTTACGCGAGTACGACCGCTGCCACCGCAATCAGGGCAGGGGTCGGCCACGACCTTACCGGAACCGCCGCACTCGGGGCAGACCGACTGGAACGTGCCCGCACCAAACAGGAAGGACAGGTCGACGTCGATGTGGCCGCGGCCGCCACAGCTTGGGCAGGTATGGGCATGCTCGGAGGAGACAGAACCCGAGCCGCCGCAATGTCCGCACGTATCGAAACGCGTGTAGCGGACGGTCTTGCGGGCACCGCCCTTGGCCTCCTTGGCGTCGAGTTTGATATCGACGACCACATTGGCGCCGTTCTCGGGATTGTAGGCAGCCTGGCCGCGACGCTGCTGGCCCCAGGCGCCACCAAAGGGAAAGCCGCCCTCAAAGGGATTGCCATAGCCCGTGTTGCCGGCGTAGCCGCCACCATAGGACGAAGCCGTAGGAGCACCGGCAAAGGGATTGCCAGAACGCATGGCGTCGTAGCGCGCACGTTTTTGCTCATCCGAAAGCACGGCGTAGGCCTCTGAAACCTCTTTAAACTTTTCCTCGGCATCCGGCTCTTTGTTGACGTCCGGATGGAGCTTGCGGGCCTTTTGCTGGAAGGCCTTTTGAATATCACGCGAGGTGGCGTCCTTGGAGACACCCAGAATCTCGTAGTAATCTTTTTCGTTCATCGTCGCCATGCGCGGCAACCTCCTGCTCACAGCAGCGTATATATTCCGGTAATTCTACCCGAGCGGCCTAGGCTAGATCCCAAAACAGCTCGAACAGAACATTTCCATCGAGCCAGCCCAGGTGTGTCGGCGCCAGACGTGCTCGAACATGGCCCGCGACGACATCTGCCGAAGTGAAGGGTCCCTCATGGACCCCGAGCGTCTCGGGCACCCAAGTGGCAAGGCCCAACTCGAGCGCGCGATCGCAAGCAGCTGTCAGCTCGCCCGTTGGGATAACGCAAGCCGCACGAACCAACAGGTCGGACGCAACACCGCGCGTCATGCGGCAAGCAAGCATCAGGTCTTCGGCCGCGGCCTCGCGCTGCGAGAGATATTCGGCCTCGAACGCCGTCGCGTCATCGTCACGTTGCACCAGACGCACGCGGTACGCATCGCCTCGAGAAGACACGCCGGGGAACAAACCCGCAAGACGGTCGAAATCCTCGGCGTCGAGCATGCCCGCGGCAGAACGACCCAGGCCCAGGTAGCCCCGTCCGGTCCAGTAGGCAATGTTATGGGCGCACTCATAGCCGTCGAGCGCGTAGCTCGCCACCTCATACGGGTGATAGCCGGCGGCACCCAGGAGCTCGCGTGCCACGTCCATGCATGCGGCCTGAAAATCCTCATCAGGCTCGAGCGACTCGTCGCGGCACGCCATGCGATAAAGGGGAGTCCCCTCCTCAAGCGTGAGCGGATAGACCGACACATGATGCGGAACCGCCGCCAGCACGCCATCGAGCGTGCGCTTCCAACTCACTGCGGTCTGCCCGGGAAGTCCGCACATTAGGTCGCACGACGCGTCAAGCCCAGCGTTCTTGACCGTCGCGATAGCAGCGAGCGCCCGATCGGCATCGTGAATACGGCCGATGGCGGTAAGTTCGGTGTTATCGAGCGTTTGAACGCCCAGAGAGACGCGTGTGACACCAACCTTGGCAAGCGCAGCGGCAAGCTCGGCGGTCAGCGACTCAGGATTAGCCTCGCAGGTAAACTCAACGGGGGCGCACGACGCACGAATACGCCGCGCCAGCTCCACCAAGCGCTCCCCCGCCAGCAACGGCGTACCGCCGCCAACATAGACGGTGCGGATCTGGTTAAGGGCCCCAGCTTTGCCAAAAGCATCGAGGCGCGCGAACAACTGCTCAAAATAGGCATCGAGCGCAGCGGTCAGTTCGTACGGAGCAAAACTGCGCGAGTCAAAGTCGCAGTACCGGCACTTTTGGGCGCAAAACGGCACATGCACGTACAGCGCGGTAACGGCCACCCTTAAGCCTCCAGCGGATGAGGGGGCACCGATTCACCGGCGGCAAGGGCAGCCTCGCAGGCCACCACATCGTGCTCGATCTCATCGACCAGCGCCATGAACTCCTCATACGTGGAGCAGCGCACCACATGGGCACGCCAAGCGGCGGCATGGGGCATGCCTTTTAAGTACCAGCTTGCGTACGTGCGGGCACGCGACATGAGCGGCAGGAGCTCATGCGTCAGCGTTAGGTGTTCACGCAGGGCGTCCAGGCGCTCGACGGAGCTGCGCGCCGGCACCGGCGTGCCATCGAGCGCAAGGGCGCGAGCATCACCGAACACCCACGGATTGCCGTAGATGCCGCGCGCGATAAACACCGCGCTGGCACCCGAGCTGCGCAGATGCTCAGCAGCGTCCTCGGCCGAGAACACATCGCCCGAACCGATAACGGGAATCTCGACAGCGTCGGCAACCTCATCGACGACCGACCAATCGGCCTGGCCCGTATAGAGCTGCGTGGCGCAGCGGCCATGCACCGCCACCGCGGCGGCACCGGCGCCTTCGAGCATCTGGGCAAACGTCGCGGCATTACGGTCCTCGGCATAAAAGCCCTTGCGGATCTTTACGGTCACGGGCACATGCGCCGCGCCCACCGCCGCCTCGACGATCTTCTCGGCCAAATCGGGCGTGCGCATAAGGGCAGAGCCCTCGCCCTTGGTGACAACCTTTCGGGCAGGACAGGCCATGTTGATATCGATGAGCGACAGGCGATCGCCCACACGCTCCTCGACGGCGGCGACGGCGCTCGCAAACTGATCGGGCTTGGAGCCAAAGAGCTGCACGCAAATCTGCTGCTCCTCGTCGGCCGGTAGCACCAGGCGCCAGGTCTTGTTGCTGGCATAGGCAAGGCCCGCCACGCTCACCATCTCGCTGTAGGCAAGGTTGGCACCGCGGCGGCGGCACATGATGCGGTAGGCAGGGTCGGTCACGCCCGCCATGGGAGCCATAAGGAACGGCTGCTCGGCATAGGCGCCCAGCAACCGCAGACTATATTCGGAAAGCGCCATAGACCTACTCGTCCACCTTGAGGATCGCCATAAAGGCCTCCTGAGGGACCTCGACCGAGCCGATGGCCTTCATGCGTTTCTTGCCCTCTTTCTGCTTCTCGAGCAGCTTACGCTTACGCGAAATATCGCCGCCGTAGCACTTAGCAAGCACGTCCTTGCGACGCGCCTTGACGGTGGAGCGGGCAATGATCTTGTTGCCGATAG
>CABSNA010000178.1 GCA_902478865.1 uncultured Collinsella sp. | reverse complement strand
CGATGCTCGACGCCGGCGCCGACATCATCGACGTGGGCGGCGAGTCCACGCGCCCCGGCTTTACCCCGGTCAACCCCGACGAGGAGGCTCGCCGCGTGCTGCCCGTGGTACGCGCGCTGGCCAAAGAGGGTGCCATCGTCTCGATCGACACGCGCCACGTGGCGGTTGCCAAGGCTGCCGTGCGCTGCGGCGCCTCGATCGTCAACGACGTGACGGGCTTCACCGACCCCAAGATGGTCGAGTTTGTCGCGACGAGCACCTGCGGCGTCATCGTGATGCACGCCGGCGAGGTCGCGGTGCCCACGCGCACGCATGCAACGGTGCAGCTCGATACCTCGGCCGCGGCGTTTGTTGCCGAGAAGGCGCGCGAAGCGGCCGCCGAGGCTGCGCGCGAGGCCGAGAAGCCGGCGCGCCGCCGTCGCGGCAAGCTGCTAGGCGAGCCTAAGCCCGAGGCAAAGCTCCCGGGTGGCGTGGTGCAGCCCTCGCTGCCGTTCGGCGATCCGGAGCCTGCGCCCGAGTCCACGGACGAGCAGAAGCAGGAGGCACCGGCCGCCGAGCAGGCTGCCCCTGTCTCCGAGGCCGCCGCGACCCCTGAGCCCGCGCCGGAGCCCAATGACCGCCTGGCAGCCATGATGCGCCGCAGCGCCCGCCGCGAGGAGGCCTATGTGCCCACCTCGCAGCTCCGCCGCTTCACCCTGCCCGATTCGGCGCCCATTATGCGCCGCGTCATGGGCTTTCTGTCCGACCAGGCCCGCACACTCATCCATGCCGGCGTGTCGCGCGACCGCATCTGCATCGATCCTGGCCCGGGCTTTGGTAAGTCGGCTAACGAGGACATCGTCATCCAGCGCGAGACTGCCAAGATGGCGTCACTGGGCTATCCGCTCATGTGCGCTGTGTCGCGCAAGCGTTTTGTGGGCGCTGTCTCGGGCGTGACCGAGGCCGCCGCGCGCGATGCCGCCACGTTTGGCGTGTGCCTGGGCGCCATCCAGGCCGGTGCCAACATCGTGCGCGTGCACGACGCCGCGGGTTTTGCGCAGTTCCTGAACGGTTACTGGGCCGTCGCCAAGCCGCAGCCGCGCCGTGCGTTTGTGGCCGTGGGCTCCAACCTGGGGCATCGTTGCGACAACATCCGCGCCGCGCGCGACATGATCGCCGAGATTCCGCTCACCTGCGTGTCCAACTCCTCCAAGATCTACGAGAGCGAGCCGGCCTACGAGACGCGCCAGGACGCGTTTGCCAACGCCGTCATCGAGATCAAGACCGAGCTGGCGCCGTTGGTGCTGCTCGACGAGCTCATGAAGATCGAGGCCGAGCTGGGGCGCGACCGCTCCAAAAAGGCCAAGGCCAACGGTCCGCGCACCATCGACCTGGACCTGCTGTGGATGGACGGCGAGACCCACGGCGGCAAAAAGCTGCGCCTGCCGCATCCGCTGATCGGCGAACGCGACTTTGTGCTGGTGCCGCTCGAGGACCTGATGCACGACCCGGCGCGGTTCTTCCGCTACAACGGTGTCGAGGTCAAGGAGCCCGAGGACCGTGTGGGCCATATCGTGGGCGAATTGGGGCGTATGTAGATGATCGAGATGAATGCTGTTGCCGCCGGTACCGAGCTTGACGCCGCGCGTGACGCGGGCCGCGAGGGTGCGTCCGCGGGCTGGTGCGCATGGAGCGCGGGCGATGCCTCGCTGACGTTTTCGCTGGTCGTGCGTCCGGATGTGAACATGCATGCCTTCCACGGCCTGCCGTTTGTGGCCGCGATGGGCATGATGGACGCGCTCGTGGGCGCGGCGTCGACACCGGGGCTGGGCCTTGCCGGTAAGGTGGGTATCCAGTGGCCGAGCGATATCGTGTGCGGTGCGCCTGCGTTTGAGACGTCGCTCGCGCGCGTCGCCGTGAACGGCGGTGCCGGTGCTGCGGGCATGTTCGGTGCCGTGACGGTGGATATTGAGCGTTCGGCGCTGGGCGAGCTTGGTGTGGACGTGGCTGACGAAGCGCTGGTCGAGACGCTGGCCGCCGCCATGCTGGCCCGCGTGGACGCCTGGGCGGTTGTTGCCAACACGCCGCAGGGCGCCGCAGGGCCGCTGGCTCCCGTGCTGGGCGAGTACTTCGACATGGTGCCGCTGCTGGGCCGCCAAGTTGCGGCGGTGTCGCCCAACGGCCTGCCGCTTGCGGTCGGTGTGTTTGCAGGCCTGGACATCTGGGGCCGCGCGACCATCAAGACCGATGCCGGCGAGCAAGAGTTTCCGCCCGAGGCCGTACGGATTCGCGGTCTGTAACGCGGGGCACCTGCGCTCAAAGATGACGATGACAACGAAGCCCTCTTCGGCCTGTGCCGGGGAGGGCCTTCGCGTGACTGCAGAGCGGCATCTCAGCCCTATTCCTCAAAATTGATAATTATTCAGTTTTGAGGAATAGGCTTGGCGAACGTTTGCGGGGGCTGTGGCATCGGGTGTGCTCGACTTAAGCCCCTGCTCTATCCCAGCTCCTGCATGCGGCGGTAGATTTCGCAGATGCCCTTGATGGTGAGTTGGCCGTCTACCACGTCGAAGGCATCGGTCGAGCCGGCGACGATGCCGGCGAGGCCGCCCGTGGCGATAACGGTGGCATCGTCGCGGCCCAGCTCGCGCTTCATGCGCGCGACCAGGCCTTCGGCCATGGCGGCGGCGCCCATCACGGCGCCGACCTTGATGCACTCCTCGGTATCGCGGCCGATGGCGTGCTCGGGCGCCTCGAGCGGCACGCTGGCGAGCTTGGCGGCACGGGCGGCAAGCGCGTCCATGGAGATGCGAATGCCCGGCGCGATCGCTCCGCCAATGTAATAACCGTCCTCATCGATGACGTCGATATTGGTCGCGGTGCCAAAGTCCACCACGATTGCCGGCGCGCCGTAGAAAGTTTCGGCCGCAACGGCGTTAGCGACGCGATCGGCGCCTACGGCTTGGGGACGCGCCGCGCGCAGCTTGGTCACCGCGGCCGTCTGCGGCCCGATGACGATGGCGTCCGCGGCAATGCGGTCGGCCACGGCGTGCCATTCGCGCGAGAGCTGCGGCACCACGCCGGCAAAGGCGATCGCGTCGACCGCGTCGAGCGAAAGGCCGTACATCTTAAAGAAACCCATCAGGCGCACATGGATCTCGTCGGCGGTATAGGAGCGGTCGGTGGGCATGCGCCACGACTGCACCAGCTCGTCTCCGTCAAACAGGCCCATGGCCGTCTGCGTGTTTCCCATATCGATAGCGAGCAGCATGTCTACTCCCAGTGTTGGCATAAAAGGACGCGCACCATTGTATACGCGTCGCCGACGGCACTCGGCTGCGATTCGTTTACGGTGATAGGGGCTGAGGGGTTTAAATATGAAGGAATTATGCTCTACGAGATTTTCCTTGCCGTTTACCGAACTCCCGCGTAATATTCTTTCTTGCGCACATGAGGCGCCCAGACATTGCGGGGTGGAGCAGTCTGGTAGCTCGCCGGGCTCATAACCCGGAGGTCGTAGGTTCAAATCCTGCCCCCGCGACCAAGAACTTGCAGCTCGTCGGCCTAGCCGGCGAGCTTTTTTGTTATTCCGGGACCGTGTTCTCGGTCCAATTCTCGGCCTCTCAAACAAAATCTCGACCTGTAACATCTAGACCCGATTTAGGCGGCTAGGTGTTACAGATCGAGAAAAACCCGCTGTTGGGCTCATCCCATCCACCTGCTGCCACCTGATATTCGCCGATTTCCGTTGCGCTGTTGTATTCCCATGCCATATCCTCTAGACAACTACG
>CABSNA010000177.1 GCA_902478865.1 uncultured Collinsella sp. | reverse complement strand
ACGGGTCTTTTTTGTTACTCCCCCAAGAGGTACACGCGGGCCCGCCCGCAGAGAGAGAGAGCCAGACTATGGGACTCGCAGAGCTCGTGCTGCTCGCCGTTGGCCTTTCGATGGACGCCTTTGCCGTATCCATCTGCAAGGGCCTTGGCATGAAGAAGATCAACCTTAAAGTCGCCGCGGTGCTCGGCCTGTTCTTTGGCGGCTTTCAGGCCGGCATGCCCGTAATCGGATGGGCGCTTGGCAGTCAATTCATGGGCATCATCGGACCCATCGACCACTGGATCGCCTTTATTCTGCTCGCCTTCATCGGCGGCAAAATGCTGTGGGAGGCCTTTACCGAGGACGAGGATAAAGGCGACGGCAAGGATGCCGAAAAGATCGACCTGGGCGAGTACCTGATCCTCGCCATCGCCACCTCAATCGACGCCCTAGCCGTAGGCATCTCATTTGCCGCGCTCTCGGTCGACATCGTGCCCGCTGTATCGCTTATCGGCGTCACAACGTTTATCTTCTCCGTCGCCGGCGTAGCGATCGGCCACACCTTTGGCGCGCGCTACGAAAAACCTGCCACCATCGTGGGCGGCATCGTGCTCATCCTCATCGGACTTAAGATCTTGCTTGAGCATCTGGGGATTTTGGCGCTGTAGCGCCAAACACAATCGCTCAAAACTCAACGCCAGTACAAGGCCTCATGCAAAGTTTTGCATGAGGCCTTTTCGTGCAGACTTTTGCATGTCATACTGATATGCAAAAGTCTGCATGTTGGAGATTGCCATGGATACCCTTCCCATCACCACACCACGCCAAGCTGGCATCTATGTGCGTCAGGCACGCGAGTCGCAGGAAATCACCCGTGCGGCCCTCGCTAAAAAAGCCGGCGTTTCGGAGCGCCTGCTCGCATCGCTCGAGCTAGGAGACGCCACGGGTATTCGGCTCGACAAGTTACTGACCGTCTTTAACGCACTCGACATAGGTCTCTTTGCGCAAAGCGATAACGACTCCATCGCATCGCCCTCCGAACATCCGACGACGATAGCGGACCTCCCTATCGCGAACTCGAATGCCCTGCCAAAGCCAAGCGTAGGCAGACGACCCGCCCGACAAGGAACGCCATCTTCCTATGGTGCCCTGCTGGCCCAAATCGCAGCCGAGCAAGGCCTTTCCGGCACTTCAGACCTCTCCTTTGGCTGTAAGGTTGTGAAATAAATGGCAGAGATGGAGCTTGCAACCCTCATTTGTGGCGAAATCGCAGGCACTCTCCGGCAAGACGAGCATGGACTCTGCAGCTTTGTATACGCCCCAACCTATCGCGGAGCACCGCTATCGCTAACAATGCCGCTTTCCAATCGCACGTATGGCCATAACATCGTCCGCCCGTTCCTATTTGGCCTTTTGCCCGACAGTCAAGAGCAGCGTCGCGCTATTGCCGCCGAGTATGACGTTGCATCCAACAACCCCGTCGCCCTCTTGTGCCATATCGGTCTTGACTGCGCAGGGGCCGTTCAGTTTTGTCGAACCGATCAATTAGGCGCCGCCCGCGGCAGGGTCTCGGCATACCGCCCGCTTACCAATTCTCAAATCGCTCACAAGCTCAAAGCAATTCGCGATGACGAAAGAGAGACATGGATGGGCTCCAACGAAAGCTGGTCCCTAGGCGGCAACCAAGGCAAATTTGCACTAGCTTGGCATGATGGCCAATGGTGCGAATGTCTAGGGTCATCCCCCACTACCCATATCTTCAAAAATGGTGTCGTTG
This sequence comes from uncultured Collinsella sp., assembly GCA_902478865.1. GTDB lineage: Bacteria > Actinomycetota > Coriobacteriia > Coriobacteriales > Coriobacteriaceae > Collinsella. The sequence goes on along the minus strand of CABSNA010000177.1, from coordinate 2,059 downwards.
GGTTCAAACATCAGGCCTTAAACGAATTCGTCTGCATGAAAACGGCTCGGCGTGTTGGCATTCCAACTGCCAACGTCTCCTATTGCACATTTGAAGACGAAGCCGCGCTCGTCGTTGAACGGTACGACAGAATGGTCAATAGCAGCGGAAATATCGAAAGGCTGCATCAGGAGGACTTTTGCCAGGCGCTCGGTGTATTGCCAAGCCAGAAATACACCGCCGACGGAGGACCAACCACACGAGACATCCAAGAACGACTGATTAACACAGCCCCCCACCACATGAATCTTGTGCTTTTTACCTATATGTTGTTCTATAACGCCATTATCGGAGCGCCTGACGCACACGCTAAAAACTACTCGCTCATCCTAGGCAAAGGCACAAACGCAGCGCTCGCACCCATGTACGATGTCGCATCGGGCTTGGCGTACGAGCGTATGCGCCGCCGGGCGCGCCTTGCCATGAGCGTTGGCGGCGAAAATCGAGTGGGGCGCATCGGTCCAGGCGCTATCCGCCGATACCACGGTATGGGCGACCCCGCGCTGGAGGCGGCGCTCACCGATGCCGGGCTATCCGAGAAGTTTTGCTTTGCGACCATGATGGACCTCGCCTACGAGGTGCCCATTTGCATGGAAGAGATCATGGACGAATACGCCGACCTGCCCGGCATGGCGGACCTGCGCGAGCACATGCTCGGCCCCGTCCGCGAAAACTGCCAGCGCACCCTCGACCTCATCAAGGCGGATATGGGCTAGGCGCCAATCAATCCACATTTCTTAAAAGAAGAGAGGGGGCACCCGTCGCAAAAGCTCGGATGCCCCCTCTCGTAATGTCATTTGCAATCCGCTGGCACGTGGCTCGGACTGCTGTTAGCGCAACCTTTACGCAGCGAGGCGCTTGAGGACGTCGATGAGCAGCTCGTAGAAGCGCTCGGCAGAAGCGAGCTCCATGCTCTCGTCCGGGGTGTGGACATCGGAGAGCGTCGGGCCCACGGCGATGGCGTCCAGGCCGTGCAGGGCCTCAGCAAACAGGCCGCACTCAAGGCCGGCGTGAATGGACTCGATGCGCAGCTCGGATCCAAAGAGCTCGCGATAGCTCTCGACAAAAACGTCGCGGACCGGCGAATGCTCGGCATAGCTCCAGCCGGGATACTCGAACTCGAACTTGGCGTCGAAGCCCAAGACATCGGCCAGCGTCTGCAGGCGGTCCTTGAACTCGTTCTGCAGCGAAGTGATCGAGGAGCGCGGGGACAGCATGATCTTGACCTCGTCGTCAGAAGTGGCAACCACACCGATGTTGGAGGAAACCTCGACGGAGCCGTCGGTGGCGACGTTTCGGCGGATCACACCGTTAGGGGCAAGACGCAGAGCGCGGATGAGGGCAAGTGCGGACTTCTGGTCCATGGCCTCGACCTCGGCGTCGTCGGCGATCTCGACGGTGCAGGTAAAGCCGGGGTCGAAGACCTCGAGCTCGGCAGTGACGTCGGCGATGATGCCCTTTGCGATCTGGGCCGCGGCCTCGGCGGCAGCGTGGTCGGCGTAAACCAGCTCGGCCTTGCACTCACGGTTGATGGCGTTGTCCTTAGTGCCGCCGTTAAAGCTAACGATGGCGGGCTCGCCGGCTACCATCAGGCGGTCGATGATGCGGGCCATGATGAGGTTGCCGTTGCCGCGCTCCAGGTTGATATCGTTGCCGGAATGACCACCCAGTAGGCCGGAGATGTCGAGCGTGAGGGTGCTGCCGGTCTTGTGCTCGCGCACGATGGGGCAGGTGTAGGTAACAACGACGCCGCCGGCGCAGCTGACGGTGGCAACGCCCTCTTCCTCGGAGTCAAGGTTAATCATGGTGCGGGCGCTAATCTGGGACTTGTCGAGCGTCTCGGCGCCGACCAGGCCAGTCTCCTCGTCGGTGGTGAATACGCACTCGAGGGCGGGGTGAACGATCGAATCGTCATCGAGAACAGTGAGCATCAGAGCGACGGCGATACCGTTGTCGGCGCCCAGGGTGGTGCCGTTAGCGGTGAGGACGCCGTCCTTGACGACCAGGTCGATACCGTCGG
>CABSNA010000176.1 GCA_902478865.1 uncultured Collinsella sp. | reverse complement strand
GCGCCGGCTTGGGCGGCCCCTCGACGGATGCGGCCGCGGTCATTGTCGCCTTGGCGGAGCTCTGGGGAATTGATCACACCGACCCCGCGCTCGACGACATTGCGCGGGGTATTGGTGCTGACGTCCCGTTCTTTTTGCACGCGAGCCCTGCGTTCTACGTAGGTGGGGGAGACGTGCTGGCAACCGAGTACCCCGCACTTCCCGCGACACCCGTCGTGCTGGTTAAGCCGCGCGAGGCAAGCGTTTCAACAATTGAAGCCTATCGACGTTTTGACGAGGCTCCGGTGCCTGCAGACAAGCCCGGCGCGATAGCTTCTGCCTTGCATGCTGGTGATGCCGAGACGGCATATGCGCTCATCCATAACAACCTGGGTGTCATTTCCGCACAGATGGAGCCGCAGATTCAAATGGTTCTCGATTGGCTGCGTAAACAGGACGGCACCGTTGCTGTAGATGTGTGCGGATCGGGTGCCTGCTCATTTGCCATTTGCGACACCGCCGTCACGGCCGAAAGGCTTGCCGACGCTGCCCAGCAAAACGGCTGGTGGTCCTGCGCGACGGAGCTCATTCCCAACACGGTTCAAATCGACGCGCCAAAGAAATAAAATTTTCTCTAGCACGCGACGGAAATCTTTGTTACTATAGTCGAGCTAACGGGTTGTGGCTCAGTTTGGTAGAGCACTGCGTTCGGGACGCAGGGGTCGCTGGTTCAAATCCAGTCAACCCGACCAGAGCATGAGGAGGGACCGCTTCTTGCGGTCCCTTTTTTTAGCTATTGTTGTGATACCGCGATACCCGCGGTATACTCATTCGAGCTTGTCTCGCTGTATTGTGGAGGTCTACATGTTTGGACTGAGGGCTCCTGAGCTCATCATTATTCTCGTCGTTGTCCTGATTATCTTCGGGCCCAAGAACCTGCCGAAGCTCGGCAAGTCCCTCGGCTCTACCGTCAAGAATATCCGTGAGGGTATGGAGGGCGACGATAAGGCCGAGACCAAGCAGGCCGAGGAGGTCGTGGTCGAGCAGTCCGAGGAGGACAAGGAGATCGCTGAGCTCGAGGCCAAGCTCGCTGCTGCCAAGAAGAAGCAGGCAGAGGACAGCGACGCGGACGCAGAGTAGTCCCATCCCTTTGGGGTGAGCACCTGACCGGCTTGCCCGCAGGCTAGCCGGTCTTTTTCGTTTTGTTGACAGTTGATTGTTTGATCAGAGTTGGGGAGATATCCGTATGGACGCAAGCCAGATCGTACTGACCGCTGAGGGCCGCCAGAAGCTCGTCGAGGAGCTCGCTTGGCGTGAGGGCGATTACGCCAAGGAGATCGTCGAGGACATCAAGGAAGCCCGCGCGTTCGGCGACCTTTCGGAGAACTCCGAGTACGACGCCGCTAAGGACAAGCAGGCCCAGAACGCCGCTCGTATTGCCGAGATCCAGGCCATCCTCGCCAACGCTCAGGTTGCTGCCACCACGGGCGACCTGACCGTCTCCATCGGTTCCACCGTTTCTCTGATTGATCCCAACGGTGAGGTCATGGAAGTCACGCTCGTCGGTACCACCGAGACCAACTCGCTCGAGCACAAGATTTCCAACGAGTCTCCGGTCGGTCACGCCATCATCGGTCACGGCGAGGGCGACTCCGTCGAGGTCGTTACGCCTTCCGGCAAGACCCGCGTCTACACCATCGCCAAGATTGCACGCTAGACCACGGTCCCGCGTAAAGGTATGTTTTCGCTCCCTGGGACCGAATCCTGGGGAGCGTTTTAGTTTGAGGAGCTAACTTATGGCAGAGAACCAGAACGCCGCAGATCAGGCATCGACGCTCAACGACGAGCGCGCCACCCGCCTGGCCAAGCGCGCCGCCCTGTTCGAGGCGGGCCAGAACCCCTATCCCGAGCACTCTGAGCTTGAGGACTACGTTGCCGATATCGAGGCTAAGTACGCCGAGCTTGCCGATGGCGAGGACACCGAGGACGTCGTGAAGATCGCCGGCCGTGTGGTCGCCAAGCGCGGTCAGGGCAAGATCATGTTCATCGTCGTACGCGATGCGACTGCCGAGATTCAGCTGTTCTGCCGCATCAACGACATGGACGAGGCTGCCTGGAATACGCTCAAGTCCCTCGACCTGGGCGACATCCTGGGCGTGACCGGCGTGGTTGTGCGCACCCAGCGCGGTCAGCTTTCCGTTGCCCCTAAGAGCGCGACCCTGCTTGCCAAGGCCGTTCGTCCGCTGCCCGAGAAGTTCCACGGTCTTTCCGACAAGGAGACCCGCTATCGCCAGCGCTATGTTGACCTGATCGCCAACGACGACGTTCGCGAGACGTTCCGTAAGCGTTCGCAGATTCTCTCCACCTTCCGTCGCTTTATGGAGTCCGACGGCTACATGGAGGTCGAGACCCCCATCCTGCAGACCATCCAGGGCGGCGCTACTGCCAAGCCGTTCATCACGCACTTCAACGCGCTCGATCAGGAGTGCTACCTGCGCATTGCTACCGAGCTGCACCTCAAGCGCTGCATCGTCGGCGGTTTTGAGCGCGTGTTCGAGATCGGCCGTATCTTCCGTAACGAGGGCATGGACCTTACCCACAACCCCGAGTTCACCACGATGGAGGCCTATCGTGCCTTCTCCGACCTCGAGGGCATGAAGGCGCTCGCCCAGGGTGTCATTAAGGCGGCTAACAAGGCCATCGGCAACCCCGAGGTCATCGAGTACCAGGGCCAGACCATCGACCTTTCTGGTGAGTGGGCCAGCCGTCCCATGACCGACATCGTCTCCGACGTGCTCGGCAAACAGGTCACCATCGACACGCCGGTCGAGGAGCTTGCTGCCGCCGCGCGCGAGAAGGGCCTGGAGATTAAGCCCGAGTGGACCGCCGGCAAGATTATCGCCGAGATTTACGATGAGCTGGGCGAGGACACCATTGTCAACCCCACGTTCGTTTGCGATTACCCCATCGAGGTCAGCCCGCTTGCCAAGCGTTTTGAGGACGACCCGCGTTTGACCCACCGCTTTGAGCTGGTCATCGCCGGCCACGAGTACGCCAACGCATTCTCTGAGCTCAACGACCCGGTCGACCAGGCCGAGCGCTTTGCCGCCCAGATGGCCGAGAAGGCCGGCGGCGACGATGAGGCCATGGAGTATGACGAGGACTACGTGCGCGCCCTCGAGTACGGTATGCCTCCCGCGGGCGGCATTGGCATCGGCATCGACCGCGTGGTCATGCTGCTCACCAACCAGGCTTCCATCCGCGACGTGCTGCTGTTCCCGCACATGAAGCCCGAGAAGGGTTTCCAGTCCGGTGCCGCTGCCGCCAAGGCTGCCGAGGCCGGCAACGCCGCGAGCCCGTTCGTTGAGTCGCTTAAGCCCACGCTCGATTACTCCAAGATCGCCGTTGAGCCGCTGTTCGAGGAGTTCGTCGACTTCGATACCTTCTCCAAGAGCGATTTCCGCGCTGTGAAGGTCAAGGCATGCGAGGCCGTCAAGAAGTCCAAGAAGCTGCTGAACTTTACGCTCGACGACGGTACCGGTACCGACCGCACCATCCTCTCCGGTATTCACGCTTATTACGAGCCCGAGGACCTGGTCGGCAAGACCTTGCTCGCCATCACCAACCTGCCTCCGCGCAAGATGATGGGTATTCCCAGCTGCGGCATGCTGATCAGCGCTGTCCACGAGGAGGAGGGCGAGGAGCGCCTCAACCTGATCCAGCTCGACGCCTCCATCCCCGCCGGCGCAAAGATGTACTAACTAGTTACGCGGTTCTACGAACCGCGTAACGGCTCGACGCTGCGCGGGCCGCATTTGGACAATCTGACGTTCAACTTCAAGGGCGCGACCAGAAGGTCAGCGCCCTTTCGTTTCACGTCACCTTG